>JAECRX010000226.1 GCA_016292335.1 Candidatus Sifarchaeum subterraneum
CGGAATTTTTAGGATTTGAAAGACCGAATGGATCGATTGGTGTACGCAATCACATCGCGATTATTTCATCCGTTATTTGTGCAAATGAGGTTTCAAACAGAGTTGCAAACCAAGTTCAAGGAGTTCAGTCAATTACACATCCATTTGGCTGTGCACAAGCCGGGAAAGATCTCGAACAGATTGTTAGGACTTTAATAGGAGTTGGAACAAACCCAAACGTAGCAGGAGTTATCGTTATTGGTCTTGGCTGTGAAACGATAGTTGCATCCGACCTAGCCGATAAAATCGCGGAATCAGGAAATTCACCAGTCGAATCTTTCACCATTCAAGATGTTGGAGGCACATCAAGAGCTATCGAAAAAGGAGTGAGAATTGCACAGAAAATGACCCAAGATGCATCTAAACTGAAAAGAAAGTCATTTGACGTTAGTGAACTCATTTTAGGAACTGAATGTGGAGGTAGCGATTTCACATCAGGGCTGGCAGCCAATCCTGCTCTAGGAGTTGCATCCGACATTTTAATTAAATCAGGAGGAACTGTATTTCTTACTGAAACAACGGAATTAATTGGAGCTGAACATATCCTTGCTAAAAGGGCAGTCTCCAATGAAATTAGTAGAAGAATAGTAGAAACAATTAAGAATTATGAAAAAAACGCAATGGAAATGGGAGTTGACATAAGAGGGTCTAATCCCACACCTGGCAATATTGCCGGTGGACTAACTACAATTGAGGAAAAATCATTAGGTGCGATTCACAAAACAGGTTCAAGTCCAATTATGGGTGTCCTAGAATATGCACAGAAGCCAGATAGGGATAAACACGGACTGTATTTTATGGACACTCCTGGATTTGATATAGAGAGTGTCACAGGACAACTCGCTGGAGGATCACAGATTGTATGTTTTACCACCGGTAGAGGATCAACCACTGGATCTCCTATAGCGCCTGTTATAAAAATTGTGGGAAATCCACGAACATATGAGAAAATGAAAGAAAATTTTGATATCAATGCAGGAACAATTATTGAAGGAAAAGAAACAATCGAAGAAGTAGGACAAAGAATATGGAATGAGATTTTAGAAGTGGCATCAGGAAAATTTACAAAAACAGAAACATTTGGATTTCATGAATTCGCAATATGGCGTGCGCCTTTATCAGTTACGCTCTGAATACATTTCGTTATGAAGATAAAAATGAATTGATATGGTTTACCTTCTTACCACAATCGAATAGAGGGAAGGTGTTGAAAAAATGAGTCGAAAAGCAGTTATCATGACAGAAAAAGATAATGTAGCAACAGCTATAGCAGATATTGAAAGTGGAGAAGAAATTGATGTTGAAATTGGAAAACCCAAAAAAAAGGTAAAAGTAAAACAAGATATTGCTTTTGGCCATAAGTTTGCACTTAGTGACATCGCTAAGGAAAGCGATGTAATAAAATATGGTGAAATAATTGGAAAAGCAACTGCCGACATAGGGGGAGGAATGCACGTGCATGTACACAATGTAGAAAGTCTGAGAGGACGAGGAGATCTAGTTGAGAAAGGATAAATTGTAATCGAACCGTTTATGTAATGTAAGTATGTTCCTGGGTAATTAACAAACGAAAATTCTCTGATAAAAAATAAGCAAGATTCAAAGATTAAGAATTGAAAAAAGAAAGAAAATAGAGATCTAGTCTACGATTCCATCTTCAGTTATTTTAAAAACACCTTCACCTTCAGGAAGCATTGGTGAATCTAATATCCTCGCAATCCGCCTTTCGCCTTTGGATTTTCTAAGATATACGCGTGTTGTAGAAGCATGTGCTACCACGTTCCCTCCAACTGGCGTATTTGGGTCTCCAAAGAACATATCTGGACGAGCCATTACTTGATTGGTGACTACAACAGCTAGGTTATAGGCCTCAGCTATTTTCAGTAATTGATGTAAATGTTTATTCAGTTTTTGTTGTCGATTTGCAAGTGTTCCCCGCCCAATGTATTCGCTTCTGAAATGACTTATGAGGCTATCGATTATTAATAGCTTAATATTGTTTTCAACAATTTTGTCAGATAGTTGATCTACAATCAGCATTTGATGATCGCTGTTGTATGCCCTTGCAACAATTATGTTTTCCAAGACTTTTTCTTTTTTATCGTCCAGGTTCCTACCGCGACACATCTGGATGATTCTTTCAGGACGAAATGTCCCTTCTGAGTCAAGATAAAGAGCAGAACCATTCAATCCGCCTTCGGATTCTGGCAATTGAACTATGATACACAGTTGATGTGCAATTTGTGTTTTACCCGTTCGGAACTCACCTGCAAACTCAGTTATGCCAAGTGTTTCAATACCTCCACCGAGTAGTTCATCCAAGTTTTTTGAACCTGTAGAAATTCTTCCAATAGCTTGTCTTCGTTCTAAAACTTCTAATGCGGTTTCAAAACCGATATTTAATTGTTCTTGAGCACCCAGAACAATCTTCGATGCAGTCGACTCACCAATCTCACAGGCTGCGGCTATTTCTTTGGGTGACGCCACGGCTATTGCTTCAAGGGTGGCAAATCCGCCATCTCCCAATCGCTTTGCGATAGCAGGTCCAACACCAGGGAGAGAAGTAAGGCCGACATTAGACGATGTGTTTATCATTGAGGCCACATCATTATTTTCATCTACAACGGCTACATCATTATTTTTATCTGTAAAGGTAACCGTATCGTTTGTATTTACATATTTTATCTCCTCATTTTGTTCTTCCGTCGTCTCTACATTCATTTCTTTTTTTCTCAGTTCTTCTTTGGCACCTTCAATAATTTCAATTGCTAAGTTCTCCTTAATTTCGCACTTCGTGGCTAACTCTTGAGGAGATGTACTGGCTATAGCTTCAAAAGTATTTAAACCAGCTTTTTCTAACCGTTCGACGGTGGCTTTTCCAACTTTTGGCAATTTTATAAGATCTTCCAAAAAAAAGACCTCCAAGAAAATTTTAATTCTTTCAGACTCATCACAATATTAGTGAATTTAATCGAACATTACTGTTCATTACTTTGAAAGTAATAAAAAAATCAAGAGGGGGGGTAGAGTGAAAGTAAAACAAAAATTCTTTTTTGTCATATATCTTGCAAACTAAGTGAAAAGTGAGACTCTCCCGATCCCCTACCCCTCGATTGAACTATTTACTCGGAAGTACTGATAAAATTAAAAAACAATAACACCAGTTTTTTGACATAAAAGTGAAAATTTTATTAAGTCTGATTATCAATATTATCATTAAAATAGAAAAAGGATGAAATTTTAAGATGGGATTTAAAGAAAAGCTTAGAGATGCGGAAAAGGTATTAACATTCAATGATGTGATTCTTTTACCTGGTTTCACAACCGTTGAACCTGATGAGCCTGATGTAAGTACAAGAGTAACTAGACGTCGCTTTTTGAATATTCCTTTTTTATCTTCGCCAATGGACACAGTAACTGAAGCCGAATTAGCTATTGCATTAGCTAGAACCGGAGGGCTGGGAGTAATCCACCGAAATTGCAGTATAGAGGAACAAGTTGCAATGTTAAGAGCTGTAAAACGTGCCGAAGCCTTCATTATTTACGATGTAATAACTATAACGCCTGATCAAACAGTAAAGGAAGCTATTGAATTAATGGAAAGACACAACATTCACGGACTTCCAGTCGTTGATAAAAATGAGAAATTAGTGGGAATAATAACTGGTCGGGATGTGCGATTTGCGGAACATTCATTAAAGGTATCAGATGTGATGAGTAAAGACGTCCAAACCGCTGATGAAGATATAACTATTGAAAAAGCGAAAGAAATACTTCATGCCCATAGAATAGAAAAGCTACCAATTGTTAATGAAAAGGGTCACATTATTGGCTTAATAACTATGAAAGACTTAATGTTACGCGGTAAGTATCCAAATGCCGCTCGCGATGAAGAAGGGAGAATACTTTGTGCAGCTGCTATCTCACCTTTTGATGAAAAGAGAGTTGAAGAATTAGAAAAAGCAAATGTAGATATAATCGTAATAGACGTCGCTCACGTTCACAATGCTAATTGTTTCAAAGCCATTAAATCTATACTCAAAAATACAAACATGGAAATTGTAATAGGTAATTTGGGAACATACGAAGGTGCTGTCGACGCATTAACACAATTGGATGGAATTGCAGGACTAAGAGTGGGAATTGGATCAGGATCAATTTGTACTACAAGTGTTGTTACAAGAGCTGGAAGTCCCACACTCTATGCAACTCTATCAGCTGCAGATGCTTGCCTCGAATTAGGTGTCAAAGATGTGCCAATAATTGCAGATGGAGGAATAAGAAACCCTGGGGACATAGCTGTAGCTATCGCAGCCGGTGCATCTTGTGTAATGATGGGAAATATTTTTGCAGGGACAAGAGAAAGCCCAGGACATTTAATTACTCTTGAAGGTAGATACTATAAAGAATACAGGGGAATGGCATCCCATGCAGCAAAGAGGAAATTATATGCTATGGATAGGTATCCTGCAAAAGCAATTGCTGAGGGAGTTGAAGGATATGTACCCTACAGGGGAACAGTTGAAGATGTCGTGACAGAATTCGTGTCTGGACTTAAAGCAACTATGGGCTATGTGGGAGCACGTAATATAAAAGAAATATGGGAAAAAGGGAAATTCGGAGTACTCACCCAAGCAGGTATTAGAGAAACTCGACCCCATGATATTTTTATGCCAACAAGGCGTTTTGGAGATAATGAAATTTAAAAATAACAAAGTATCGGAAATCATAAATTACTCCAAAAAATCGCTATGTAAGTAAGCACCAATCATCAATTTTTCAAGTCTAGCTTTGTTTGCTGTTAAATAGTCGTTCAAATATTATGATTCCAACTGAAACGGCAAGAATATCTAGTAATGCTGCACCCATTGAAAGTAGTAGTATTGACTCAAAAAATAATTTTTCTTGGGTAGCTCTAATTAGACATTTGAGAGTTTCATTTATCTCAATTATTTCACCTTCAGGAAACATACAGTTTGACTTTTATCCAAGGAAGAACTGCAGATCCTGTGTTTTTTGTTTCCTTGCTTATTTCGATGACATTTTTAAGAAGTTCTATGGCGTTTCCTTTCAGTCCCCAAGTACCACTTTCAACCATTGCTGTATATTTTCCATTCTCTATCACCCTTCCTGCAAAAACAGTATTGCTGAAATCCCCTGTAGTTTTATTTGCTGTGTGTAATCCCAATAAGGATTTAACTTCAACACCTAGTTTGATACCATTAATAATCTCCTCAAGAGATTTTTCACCAGGTTCCATAATCAAATTTCTGAGACCACATCTCACTGGTGATTCATGTTCATCTTCAATTAGGATAGGTCGTCTCTTTCCGTTACCTGTCGATATAACTGAATCTTTAGTTGCTGTAATTCTATCATATAGAAAAGTCTTCAAAACTCCTTTCTCAATTACTACATTTCTCCTTGAAAGAGTTCCTTCGTCATCTGTTGGTGATGTTTCAATCAGATTATCAACTGTTCCGTCATCGATAAGGGTAACCCTCTTTCCTGCAACTTCTTCTCCAAGACTATATCTTGATAATCCTACTTGTTTTGCGCTTGCATATATCTGTTCAGAAATTAACGTTCTTAAGATGGATTCCAGACATATTGGATGTAGAAGAACATCTATTTCTTTACCTTTGGCGCCCACCTGATCGGGGCTTTGTTCATCTACTAATAAGTTATTATAGACTTCTACCCCAATATTTTTAGCCACTTCCAAATCCAATAAAGATCTACTTGAATAAAATTCAAAATCCTTAGAGTTCACTACTACTCCATAGGAGAAAAGTGTTCTTTTGTTAATAACTGGAGCCTTACTGTGCTTCGTATGTATTAACCTTTCCTCACATTGCAAAGCAACAGATCCTTCAAGGCTTTCTAATTTTTCTTTGTCCTTATCAGCTTCATATGTTCTATTAATAATTACTTGCGTTAAGTCTTTTACTCTCTTTGGATCTTCCAGCAGATCCATGATTTTTTCATCATAGATTTTCAATTCAGGAATCCTTTCAGATAAGACTGTAAAAGCACGTATTGGCGTAGGTTTTAAGTCCCTCACTGAGTTTTGAAATCCAATCCTCAAGTCGTCTTCGTCCATCTCTGTTATGGATAAGTACCCAATCATTCCATCTTTCAGGATCCTTATTCCAATATTTAATATATTGTCGGAGATTTCAGGGGTGATTTCTTTATTTATAATTCGATATTGAAAAGATTGGGTTCTTGTCATCAATACTTCACAATCATCTAGACCGAATTCATCAGCGATTTCCAAAATTTTATAAGCAAAGCCAACCATTTCCATCCGATTCACCTCTTCACTGGACTACTAAAGACATATATTCATTGTTTTTTATTCTTGTCCACTCTGGGCCTCCATCACCAACATATCTTGTCTGGCCTCGTTTTCCACAAAACCCAGCCGTATCTATTCTGAGTTTCCCAGCAAATCCATCTACATATCGCAAAGCATACATAGTCTTTGCAGTAAAATTGGATGCTCTGATTGGTACTGTTATTTTTCCATTTTCGACCAAATAGCCTATCTGAACATTTGAAGTCATTCCTTCCTTGCTGACTGCCCCTCCTAGAGTTCCCATAAGAATCACACCTTTTTTGACATTCTTGATCAAATCTTCTAAGGTAGGATACCATTTGTCCTTGGAAGCTGGATAAAGATACGTGTTGGTCATTCTACAGACTCTTGAATCACCGAGTTCGGACCAAGCACCTCCATTTGGTTCTCTACTATAATAGGCGGCTGTTTCTCTGTTGAGGATGAAATCTTTTACATGTCCTTTCTCTGCTAAAAGCTTTGGTTTGCATTCAACTCCTTCATCATCAATATATTCTGTTCCAAATCCAATATCGTAGACCGGGCTCATTTCATCATCAACAAGTGGACCGTCAATTATATTGACAAGTTCTGATGCTACAACTCCTCGGGGATTCCCCTCTCTATCGATTATCCCTGAAGTTCCAGATTTTATCGAATCAGCCTCGAAGTTATGACCTAAAGCTTCATGTATGAAAACACCTAGTGCAGAGAAATGTAGAATTACGTAGTCAAGGCTTTTGGCCTCTTGATCATTTATAGTTTTTGCCTCCAACAACTCTACGGATTTTTGTATCCAAGCCTTTATCCGTTCTTTAATTTCATTCTTTAATTTGTATTTTCCATTCTTCTTTTCAAGTAACCGTTCAGAACCTTGAACACCTGCAATTCTAATTCTAGTCTGAGAGAAATGACCTGCATTATCTCTTGTTTTAGTTAAAACCTGCAGAAAAGTTCGAGGTAATACTTGGGTTTTCCATAATCCTTCTGTGTCGGCGATGATTTTTTCTTCGATCTGACTGAAGGTCCATATTTCAAGGGTGATTTTTACGTTTTTTTCTCTATTTTCTTTTTCAACTTTTTCTGCCAGATTTTCTACACCAGTAATAATTACATTCAATATTTCTTTTGTATTTATTTTTCTTATATCGAATTCAGGGGCTCTGCCATATCTGTGCTTTTCAATGTTTGGTATCTTTGCCAGTTTTACTTCTGTTTCACCCTTCTCTGCAATTTCAAGAAATTTCACACCATTATTTATTCCCTTCTTCAGGGCTTCCTCAGAGAGTATCCCGATCTTCATTTCTACTTTTTTTCCGTTTTTAAGAAGGCGCAATTGTACTCGACTTTTCGAACTGTATGGTGTTGATATTTCTTGACCTTCAAATCGGTTTGCTTCAATTTTTGATAATTTCTCATAGAGAAAATCAGCATAATCCACTTTCGTCTTAGCATAATCTAATGATTCACTTATCAAAAGCTTTAATCTTGATTCATTTGCAACAGCTGGTATAGAACACATATCTACAAAACTCCTCTTATGAAATATTACACGATCTATCTTTTGTGTAAAAAAGAAAAAAAGATATAAAAGAATTTAGGACTTAAGAAAGATGGTCGAGAAGTTAAAAGAGCTTTAAGAGATCCTCATAAGCAAGAAAAAGAAAAAAGAAGATTAAATAAAGAGCAATCTAGACTATGTGGCAGGATAGACTACACGTCATTGCGCAAATCTCTTTTCCCACTCAGATCGCATAGCTATTCTTTTTGGATCTAAAA
>JAECRX010000227.1 GCA_016292335.1 Candidatus Sifarchaeum subterraneum
ATCTTTGACTTGGCCGAGCTCTATCTTCGCGTTCCCCAGGCATTTGTGCGTGTTCAAATAGGAAAAGATGGGAAATTTGTCAATAATCAACCTTTTCGCCCGAATAATGTGAAATTTTATACAGAAGAGTGCCGACTTTATGTGTATCCTTTTCATAGTGTCAGGGTCAATTCTTACGAGAAACCTGTGAAATGTTGGCTGATAGTGAGTTTTAACGGGACATTGGAGGAGCTCTTTGAGTTCAGGGGTTCGGTTAAAGTACGCAGCGATTTAGCGATATCTTTTCTGCCAAAAACCTGTGTCAGATGAGAAAGCGCAATTGAAAACGATGATCGATTGGAGGGCGGCCTGTGTGGGCTTTTTTTCGCGTTGACAAGAGGGTAGACTGCTTCGAGGAAGGGAGCGATGGCAATCAATGTTGGCATATCTTTTTAAAGGAGAGTTCTTATGTATCATATGATAACCTCCTTGTGGTTACCGTGGTATTAAGCGCTCGATGAACAACGTATAGAAACTCGCAGTTTGGTGCTCGGGCTCGAAGCCCATTCATTTAATCGCAGCATGTTTGGCCTCTTTTCGGAAACAGGGTATATCCCTCAACTCAAAAGCAGGCTCAGAACATCGCGAGTAAAATACTATATGTCCAAGGTGGGCACTCCTTTAAAAAAATAGGGTATACTCGGCATTTTTTACCCAGTACATGCTCTCGTGGCGCTGAGGCGATTCTACGTGCTCCCCATCATCTTCATTTAACTTTGGCGAGTGTGCGAGCCAAAGACAGGATTTCGGAAATGCTATATAGCAGTCCATAATCTTTATAGTAATCTTTAAAACTACATTCCATGATTCTTACACGAAGAACCAAATTCACTTTCTTGGGGGTAACCGTTCAATGTTTTTCATGAAAAAAAAAGAAAAGCCAAAAGAAGAATTGGCAATTCCAAAAGAAGAGAAGAAAGAAGGTTTATTCTCTCAAGTAAAAGGCATGCTATATGGTGCTGCGGTACATGGAGTCACAAGACATGCATTGAAGACGAGGATGTATTTTGAACATATGTTTATGCTGATAACATTAGGAGACCTCCTGGGAATCCCTATATTACCTCCATACTATTCCCTAAGGATTCTTCCATACGTTGTACCTCAGATAAAGACATGGAAGAGAAGAATGCTTAAAGAAAGGGATTTAACTGACATTATGTATTAATCAATGAAAATCTCTTATTCTATTATTTTTTAAAAGTAGGGAAGGAAAACTGGTGATATCTGACTATAACGCATTTTTTGATGAAAAAAAAGATGTAAATGTCCTAATTTTTGCCGGAAAAGGAGGGTTAGGTAAAACAACTTTTGCAGCAGCTACAGCTGTATATTTTGCAAAAAAAGGAAAAAAAGTTCTTGTTTTTTCAACAGACCCACAAGCATCATTAAGTGATATTTTTGAATTGGATGTTTTTGGGAAAGGTGAAATTCAACTCGATGAAAATCTGTATGTAGTCGAAATAGATGCAGATAGAGAAATTGAAGATTTTTTGGAGGAAACTAGGCATAAAATCTTAGAACTGTATGGATTAGATGAAATTCCCGAAGAAATCAACGAATATATTAATTCTGCAGCAGCTGAGCCAGCAATGCATGAGTCTGCGACTTATGATGCGATGGTACGGCTCGTATCCGAAGGGAAATTCGATCTTTATATCTTCGATATGCCGCCGTTTGGTCATGGAGTTCGATTTATTTCCATGGCTGATGTTCTTGACTCATGGATTGAAAAGATGACAGAAATGAGGAAAAAAGCTGAAGAATATGATGAAATCGCTTATAAGCTTCGTAGTAGAGAGCGAACACAAGAATTAGCTCAAGATGCTATTATGGAAGAACTCACCGAAATTAGGGCTAAACTAAATTTCTTCAGTAAAATGTTGAAAAACACAGAAAAAACTGGATTTTTCATGGTATTAGTCCCAGAGCAAATGGCGATTCTTGATACCCAGAGAGCAATTGAAATGTTCGAATATTTTGGTGTTACTATCTCAGGAATCGTTGTAAACATGGTTTATCCGATTGAACTCTTTTTCAGAGACGATTGTGGTTTGTTTTTAAAGAACAGAATTTTGATGCAACAAAAACACCTGGGAACTATTTTCAAAGAGTTTGGGAAACAACTCTTATCAATTGTTCCCATGTTTGAAAGAGAGCCGAAAGGGAAAGAGATGTTAGACAGAGTTGGAAGCACCTTATTCGATTGGGATAGAAACGAATGGAATGAGAAACAAAGAGAGGCAACTAGCCGCTTAAAGACTATTGCAAAACCTGAATTTGCTCCATCGAAGGAGGCTTAAAAAGAATGGGTATATCTTTTACAGAATTTATAGAATCAAAGCCAGACTTAAAATATATTTTCACAGGAGGAAAGGGTGGAGTCGGAAAAACTGTAAGTGCTGCCGCTATCGCTTACTACTTTGCCAATCAAGGAAATCGGGTATTATTATCTTCTCTCAATCCTGTTCATTCTTTAAGTACACTTCTTAATCAGCCTCTCCACGGCGGAGAAATAATTCCAATACAAGGAATGAAACGCCTTTATGCTTGTGAAGTAGAAATTGAAGATACTGTTAGAAGATACAAATCTCAGATTAAAGATAAATTAACACATTTTCTTAAATTTGCTGATATTCCTATCAAAGTTGATTCGTTTGTTGATATAGCCACTACAAACCCTGCTTTCGAAGAGAGTGCACAATTTGATACCATGATTGAATTAATAATTGAAAAAGCAAATGAATTTGACGTTATGGTTTTCGATACTGCTGCGGTGGCTAATGCGATTCGCTTGATAGGACTTTCTAAATTGTACGAGATGTGGTTAACAAGAATGATTGCTTCTAGGGAAGAAGCCCTGTCCCTTCGTCTAAAATTGAGTTTCAGAAAAGATAAAATAAAAAAAGAAATCGAGAAAGACCCCTTGATGCTTGATTTGATTCAAACAAAGAAGCGAACAGATCAAGCTCGAACCTTATTA
>JAECRX010000228.1 GCA_016292335.1 Candidatus Sifarchaeum subterraneum
CAGGTCAAGTAGCAATCGTAACAGGTGCTGCACGAGGAATTGGTAAAGGTATCGCACTAGAATTAGCGAAAGCAGGGGCAGATGTAGCAGTAACAGACATATGCGGCCCCTATGGACCTGGAATTGATTATGACCTGGGAACCATGGAACAACTTGAACAGACGGCAAAAGAGATTAGGGATTTAGGACGAAAAAGCATTGCGATAAAATGTAATGTTGTTAAGTGGGATGAAGTCCAAGCTATGGCCAAAAAAACTCTTGATGAGTTTGGCAAAATCGACATAATGTGTAGTAATGCCGGACTCGTAACTGTCAACAGCACTGTAGATCTTACAGAGGAAGAATGGGATGCCGTCATGGATGTAAATGCTAAGGGTGTCTGGCTATGTGCAAAGGCCGTACTCCCACACATGCTAGAGCGTAAGAGTGGATGCATCATCAATACTGCCTCGATTGCTGGAAAGTACGGTTATGGAGGGTTGCCACACTATGTCGCTTCAAAACACGCCTGTGCAGGCTTCACGCGATCATTATCTGCTGAAGTAGCAGAGACAGGTGTTAGAGTTAACGCAATTTGCCCAGGAATTGTTTATACGAAGATGTGGGAAATACTGTCCGAGGAATGGAAACTACCGGGAAAAACAGCCAAAGAAAGTTATCCCATACTTGTCGAAGGTTTCATCCCACAAAAAGTAGATCAAACAGCAGAGGATATGGGAAAACTTGCAGTATTTTTCGCTGAAAATCCACACATACATGGCCAATGCATAAATATTGACGGCGGGCATGCCTTCTATTAGATTCTTCTAAACCAGTATACTACCAGATGTGATTAATTAACCAATTCCCTTTTTCTTTTTTTAATCTATTCTTTCAGGTTTAAGGTACTACTCCATTTGATACCTGGAATAAAATAAGAAAGAATACAAGGCGCGTTCACCTTAAGCATAATTTCAGCAAGAAATCCATGCAGAGTTTTTACTACATCGTTTAAATCCATCGCTCAGGTTTTTAGTTGTTGTAACCAAAAATAGGCAGAAATATCATATTTAATCATTCCCATCAATCTTAAAAAAGATTTTCTTAAAACGTTTTGGTATACTAGACATCAGACAAACAGTTAGAAGATCCTATTATATTCGAAAATCTAGTCAAACCTAGCGACTCTAAACCTTAAAAATGCTCCAACTTTTTTCAGAAATTAAATATTTCACAGCTTATTGCATTAGCTCTTGGGGCTGATCCTTACAAAGTGGTTGGTATTCAGACGCATTCTGTTTCATTGGAACCTTTATTGAAGAGATTAGGATTAAAGATTAACAAAAAATGAATTAATATGTTGAACTTATTTTATCGATCGGATCGATAAGGGTGTCTTCATTTGGAAGAATCCTTGAAATTTTTGATTAACCCTCTTTATGAATACACTTCGAAAAGACCTACCTACTTGTCTCACGCGAAGCTGTTCCAAGATTCAGATCGCATTAGCTTTTTTCCTATTGTTTGGTTCAAAATACTTCCTTAGCTCCGATAAAGTATACAAAATCCTATTAAACATCTTTTTTTGGGGTCAATCATCCATACGATTATTCCTTTGCTCCTATATAAGAATAAGGAATACTTTATTAAAGATTCAAAATAGAAATAATCCGTTGAGTGTGTAACAAATTGAACGACTTGGAAGAAATAATATCTCAATGTCTCAAAAGAGAATTAGGTGAGTTGCTTCGAGCTGTAGTGTTATTTGGTTCTTTTGCTAGAGGATCACCACATGAGAGAAGTGACATAGATATCTTTGTTGTCCTAAAAAAGGCAGAATACACGGATTTGGAAAGAAGAAGATTAGTATATTTCGCATTAGTTGATGTAAGGAAAAAATTCAAGCGCGACACAACGATTTTAGTGATCTCTCTTGAGGATGTGAAAGATATAACTCCTCTTTTGTTAAACATTGCTTTTGATGGTAAGGTTCTCTTTGACCAAGATGGAGAAACAACAAAACTTCTAGCAAAAATTCGTGAAGCAACTGAAAAAGCAGGCCTTGAACGGGTCTGGACAGAGAATGGAAAATACGGCTGGATGCCCCGAAGATTGCTAAAACCAGGTGAAGTTTTTGAAGTGAATTTGGATGAATAATGTTTGTGAACTCTAGAGATGAAGCCAATTATCGATTAAAACTTGCGATCTGGCACATCGAAAGAGTTTAAAAAATCTTTTAGCTGAAGATTTCGTTGGATGTGCGGCTGAATCTCAATTAGCTTTAGAAGGAGTAATCATGGTTTTTATTGTAAAAAAGGGAAAAAAAAAGAATGGCGGGCTGATAAACCTTATTAAAGGATTTTTTTACGGTCTTGCAATGCATAATACATACATGTATACTCTAAAAAGTCGTATAAATTTCGAAAATATGCTTATGCTAACTTTGATGGGAGACTTAATAGGAGTTTCTATTCTTCCTCCTATATACAGACTAAAGCTACTTCCGTATACACTTGTTCGAAGAGACCTATGGAAAATAAGGCTGATCAGAGCCTATAGCTTTTTCAATGTTGAACATTTAAGAGGAATCTTCCCTCATAAAGATTTAACTGATCGTCTCTAAAATTTTTCTACAGAGCTCCATAGTGATAGTAACTGATTCAGAAAAGATTAAAATATATAAGAAAATCTTTTTTTCTGAATCATTTGAGATCTTCTCAAAATTTGAAAAAAAAAGAAAAAAGAAGAGGATATTTTGGAGAAAGAGAAGAAAGGCGGAATAAAAAATTTCATAAAAGGATTCTTCTTCGGTCTTGCAATGC
>JAECRX010000229.1 GCA_016292335.1 Candidatus Sifarchaeum subterraneum
AATAATAGAACTTGCAGAAAAGAGTAATGCAGCAGATAAATATTATGAAGCAGGTCGAACCTTCTTAAATATTGATCGTGACAAAGCTTTTGACTATTTTCAGGCAGCATATAAACTTTATAAAGAACTAGGAAATTCTATGGGACAAGCTAACGCTTTACACTGGCTTGGAGTAATATATAGGGCTGAATCTGACTGGAACAAGGCAATAGAATATGAACAGAGGGCTTACGAAATATATTCAAAATTAAATCGCAAAGAGGGTATGGGCGAAGTTATCCATAACATTGGTTATTGTTACTATTATCTCGAACAATATAAAGAAGCCATAGAGCATTTTGAGAAATCAGTTGAAATTCATAAAGAATTAGGTGAAAGGTCTAGGCTTAGAGATAGTTTGTTCAACTTGGCTTCGAGTTATAAAAATATGAGGAACTATTCTAAATCAATTGAATATTTTCAAAAATGCCTTGAAATGGAGGAAGAAGATGACAAAGAGAATCAAGCCGATGATTTTATGGAAATTGCTTACAATTATAAAGAACTAGATGATTATACCAATGCTTTAAAATATTATCGACAAGCTTATGAATTATATAAAGATCTTGACTATAGTTTTCGTCAATCTGAAATAATTGAGGAGATTGAAACTATACTAGAAGCTATTGAACAGGAAAAAGAAATATCTTATGAATTAAGTGAAGAAATAGATAAGGCTAAAGATTTGATTAAATAAAATGATAATACGCAAAAGAAGCATAAGAAATTTCCTTAAATTGTTAAATGTTTTGATTTTTTCTCAATGGTCTACTATAGTTTTGGCTCCTCGTCTCCAACCGCAAGTGGGGAAACTCGTCTCCTCTTCTCTAACTCTCTTTTCAATTCTTATAGAGGTTACTTCAGTGAACAAAATGAATCATGCAACAACGGAATATTGCGAGTGTATCACTCGTGGTACGTTCTTGTGTATGAGACGAACCATCAATGAGATCCCGACGCATAAGATGGTTAGGATGACTCACAAGGACTAGAAATGTCATAAACACAGCCAAAATAAATAACTTTATAGAATATTTTCAAATCTCTACCAAAGAATTCAAAATTTCTAAATTATTTTAAATAGTAATAAGTGATTAATTATCTGAATTTAATGCTGTTTACCTATTATAGGATTAACTCAGAAATTTTAAAGCAAAAGAACACTTATCAACAATTAACCGATTGGTAATCAATGCCGAATGTTAAAAAGTAAATCCATACTCCCACCAACGAGAATTTCCTTGCTAATAAGATTTGAGAAAGAAGGGATAAACTTGGAAATGAAGATATATAGAGTTGAAGGAGAAGACATTAAACCTTTGTCGAAAACACACTATGGCATTTTCACAGATGGTGATGTGTATATCGTTGATCTTGGAATAAAAGTTTTCGTTTGGAAAGGAAATAAAAGCTCACCAGGTGAAGCATTTATTGGTGCGTTCTTTACCAAAATGATGGTAAAAGAACGACCTAAAAAGGCACATGTGTTTCATGTTCAGCAGGGAGAAGAACCGCAAGAATTTCTAGACCTTTTCGATCGATTCATTAATGTAAAAGAGGGAAGTGTTCCCAGTACGTTAGCAAAACCTTCTGTAGAATTTGATAAAAAAATGTATTTAATTTCGAGTAGCGAATATGAAGAACCTTTGATAGCGCTACCCCTAAAAAAAGAGAATCTATGGTCTGATCATGTTATAATGGTTGATGCATTTCACAAAATCTTCATCTGGATAGGAAACAATTCAAAACATCAGGAACGGTATTTGGGAAGGAGTATAGCTAGAATCTTATGGAGAGAAAGAGCTGGAAGACCAAAAATCATTGTTTTAGATGAAGGTGATGAAAGCAAAGATTTCTTCGCTGTTTTCGAAGAACCTATAACTGTAAGGGAAGAAGTTATTTCAGAACCAGAACCTATCGTTGAAGCAGAAGTTATTTCAGAACCAGAACCTATCCCCGAAGCAGAAGTTGCTCTTGAATCGGAAACCTATCCAGGGATACTAACGAAACCTGTTATAAAACTTGAAAGAAAGATGTATTTAGTTTCAGAGGAAAGAAGTGAAGAAGATCCCCTGATAGAGCTTCCTCTCGATAAGGATAATTTGCAGTCCGAACGGGTTGTAATCATAGACGCATCTGACAAGATCTATGTATGGCTTGGCAAAACATCACATCCACAGGATCGCTATCTTGGAGCTGGCATGGCCCGGAGGCTTTGGAGAGAGAAGGCTGGAAGAGCAAAAATAATCACCTTGGATGAAGGGAGTGAAACCAGAGAATTTAGCGAATTTCTCAAAGAACTTGTATCTGTTAAGGAAAAACCTGCTACGGAGATATCAGTAAAACCAGATATAAGATATGAACGAAAGATGTATCTTGTTTTAAGAGAAAAAGGTGAAGAAGACCCCTTGGAAGAAATTCCTTTGGATAAGGATAATTTGCAGTCCGAATGGGTTGTACTCATAGATGCATCCGACAAGATCTATGTATGGATTGGCAAAACATCAAATCCGCAGGATCGGTATTTTGGAGCTGGCATGGCCCGGAGACTTTGGAGAGAGAAAGCTGGAAGAGCAAAAATAATCACCTTGGATGAAGGAAGTGAAACCGAGGAATTTCTAACTCTTTTTTGAATAAAAAGGTTACAATCTCTTTCTTAATTCATATAGAATGGCTAATCGTAACTATTAGGTTTTTTGTGTGTTTTGAGGGTTTGGAAAAGGATGTTTGATTCTCATCGGTAAGGACCATTTTGCTGGACGAAGCGCAATCCATTTTGGGTAAATTTTGCAGAGGGCTGGACTCATTAATTATATATAAAAAGTTTTGGTTATATTTTCTATGTACTTTTTACTTCGTTCTCCCAATATTTCTTGTGGCAAGATTTTAACAGGTGCTAATAGGCAGGCTGGGGATTCTCATGAAAATCGAGATTGAAATTAGCGAAGAGATGAAAGAGAAAATAAATAAATTAATTAAAATTGGAAGATGCAGTTCTGAAAAAGATTTTATTGAAGAAGCAGTAGAAAAATACATGGAAGTCCTTGATAGAGCAATAATTTATCCTCTAACAGAAGAAGTAATAGAAAGACCTGAAGTCCCCTTTGGAGTCGTTCTTCTGATAAAAGATTGGAGACATGTGGGTGGTGGAGAGATCTACAGTTATTTAGGCAAACCAGTTTTGGAGATTCAACGAAATTGGGTCATTTTTGTTTATCAAGAATCGGCCACTATCCCAGGGCCAATAAAGGGACAGGATTATCAATTCTTGCCTGGAGTAGGTATGTATTCCATAAAGTTTTCTCATCACAAACCCAACATGTATATTACTGTAAGTAGAGAAATAAATGGAATGATCCTAAGTCCAAAAACTCTTGATGCACTATATAATTGTGAAAAGATCTTTAAATCAACAACAAGCAAATTAAGAGCAACAGAATGTGTTGCTGAAATTCCATTTGAAATCATAGATCATCCTTTGTATCTTCAGTCTTATGAGCGAGGAGTTTTAGCTGTAAGAATATTAACTCCCTACAAAGATGCCTTTGATATGCTTCATGAAAGTTCTGTTTCGGATGCTGCATATCCTGCTCATGAAGGTCCGAAAATCCTTTCTCTTCATCCTGATGTCAATTTCTGGAATAAAATCGTTACAAGCGAGAATATAGGTGAAGATTATAAACAATCTATTCCTGGTATTGAGATTTCTCAAAATTTAAATGAATTAATCCAATTGTTCATCGAATCAGGCGGTTTATTTTTAGAAGATGGAAGATTGCTGCTTTCAAGTAAAGAAATAATCGATTATATCATGGAGAAAACCAAAGAAGCAAAAGAAATTTACAAAGACCTCGGTGATATAATAATTCGAAAATGGGAAAAAATCGATAAACGTCTCTAATACAAACAAGGCGCTAAACGTTGTAAATATTTTCAATTTATTTTTCTTCGGATTCTATATTCAAAAGTCCAAAGAAAATAAATTGTAACAAAAAAATGGTCGGAAAGTTGAAAAGAGCTTCTATTTAACGGTCTGATTAATGATCATGTTGACTATCTTCATCAGTAACTTGGTGTTTTTTGTTTCAAGAGTATCGGTAACGAACGCGTCCATGTCTATCCGTTTCTTATACATCACGTTCCCATCTATCTCGGACTTGATCTCTAGGAAACATTCGATCCTTTTAAGATCGATTTTGATACCCTTTCTGGGAAAATCTTTCTTTACAAATGTCATGTTGTGATGGTCATGACCGATATTGATTTCCTCTCCGGTCCAACCAAACCTGAACATGCAGTTGTAGAGGAGAACGGCAAGTATATTATCCTTCTGGACGACCACGCCTTCGGGATGGAGTTCTTCTAGCCCGCTAACAACAGGGTCCAGCTTGACCGGTGTTATCTTCAATCCGGGAGTCTTGCCTATCGGGTCAAGGTGTGGAATGGTGAGGAAATTAACTGGTGCTTCCGGATAATGGAAGGGAATGAATACATGTCCCGGTAATATATCTGGAGTGACCTTCGCCTTGACCTCGACCTCTCCCATTCTTGATGAAACCCTGATAGAGTCCCCGTTCTCTATCATATATATGGCCGCGTCCTCGGGATGCAATTCGATAAAAGATTCTGGAGCCTGTTTCATCAAGGAGGGTGACCGGCCGGTCATGCTCATTCCATGAAAATGCTGTGCGATCCTTCCGGTTATCATAATGTGGTCATGGTAATCGTCAGTCTTTTCCCTAGGTGGTGTATATTCAATGGGAAAGAACCTACCCTGCCCATCAGTGGTGAAGAACTTATCATCATAGAGGAATGGTTTTCCATCCGGAAAATCGTCGTTACAGGGCCACTGGACTCCCTCCCGGTCTATATTTTCATATGACAGACTTCCATATTGAGGAACGGCCTTCGTTATCTCGTTAAATATATCTTCGGCATTTTGGTAGAGGAATAATTCCTCCGAACCCATTTCTCGGGCAAGGGCGCAGATTATTTCCCAGTCCGGTTTTGCCACCCCTGGTGCCTTCACAGCTGCCCTTATTCTCTGAACTCTCCTCTCGGTGTTGGTAAAGGTTCCATCCTTCTCGGCCCAGCATGCAGCTGGAAATATCACATTGGCATATTCAGTGGTCTCCGTGGGAAATATATCAATGACCGCCAGGAATTCCAGCTGGGCCAGGTTCTGTCTGGTTTCTTCCAGGGCAGGATGAGAAATGGCAGGATTCTCGCCCATGACCACCAGTGCCCGGATCTTCTCGGGAACTGATTCCATCATCTCGACCGATGTGAGGCCTGATTTGTAAGGGAGAGAATCTACTCCCCAGAGTTCGCATAGGAGGGGGGTATTATTCTCATCGATGACTCGATATCCCGGGTGGCAGTCAGGAAGTGCTCCCACGTCGCCTGACCCCTGGACATTGTTCTGACCTCGGAGAGGATTTAGTCCAGTACCCCATTTACCGTAATTCCCAGTGAGCATGGCCAGGTTGGATAGATTGACAATGTTCTCCACTCCCGTGGGGTGCTGGGTCATTCCCATTGCATAATAAATGCCCCCCCCTCTCGGCCTTACCATACATTCTTCCCGCCTCGATAATATCTCTCTTCTCCAGTCCAGTTATCTTGGCGGCGTATTCCGGAGTGAATCTCCTGATTATCTTTGTGAGGTATTCGAATCCCTTGGTCCTGGTCTTAATGAACTCCATATCCTCAAGTCCTTCCTCCAGGATTATCCTCATCATTGCATTAACAAGAGGGGCGTCGGTACCGGGTCTTAACTGCAGGTGAATGTCGGCCTTCTTGGCAATTTCCGTTCTTCTCGGATCCACTACGATTATCTTTGTCCCCCTCTTCTTCTTTGCCTGGGTCATCTTCAACCCAACAAGGGGATGCGAGCTCATGGTATTGGAACCAAAAATGAGTATACAGTCCGATTCACCGGCTTCAGCTATGCTGTTCGTCATAACCCCAGAGCCGAGATTCTGGGCGAGAGCTGCAGCCGTAGTGGAATGGCATAGTCTTGCACAGGAATCAAGATTGTTGGTGCCGATAACGGCCGATGCGAACTTCATGAGAAGGTAATTTTCCTCGTTGGTACATTTGGAAGATGTCAGAAAACCTATGGAGTTCGGGCCATACACTTCCTTTATTCTCTTTAGTTCCTTCGCGGTATGTGCTATGGCCGTTTCCCAGCTCACCTCTTTCATCTTTTTCCCGATTCTCATCATTGGCCTTTTGAGCCTGTCAGGATGATCAACGAACTCGTTGGCCCTCCTTCCCTTTATGCAAAGGAATCCGTCTGAAACGGGATGACGCTTGATTCCCGATATCTTGATTATCTTGTTTTCCTGTATCTCCAGATTCATCGCACAACCGCATCCACAATAGGGGCAGACGGTCTGAACAAGTGAAGTTGGTGTAGAATTCATAATTTCATCACGCAAAAAGGTATTGTTCGCAAAATCGTCTTAAAACGAAAATCTCTTTATAATGAATAATCATTATGTATCCTGATTTACTTATGGATAACCTTAAAAAGTTATGGTCAGCGCTCTCGGGTTGCTCTTTCTATTCCAGTATCCCCCGCTGCTGTATATAATTGAAACGGTTGTTTCTCAAGAACCCAATGAGGCACATATTATATTTTTGGGCCAATTCAACTGTCGAATCCATTACTGCACCCCTGCTAGCGATCATAGGAATTCCGGTCCTGTGAGAGAAATGTCATAAACGTACCTAATTGCTTAAAAACTCAAAAAACAAAGAATAAATTGGGTGAAAAAGAATGCAAGGAATTTTCGATATTTTCGGTATATTCTCACCGTTCATCATTATAATCGGAGTGATAATTTTCGTTTTAATTTTAATCATCATAATAAGCGGACTCCGAATACTGAAGGAATGGGAACGTGCTCCTGTATTAAGATTGGGACGATTTGTAGGCGTAAAAGGACCGGGAGTAATCTATATCATTCCTTTCTTAGAACGCGTTCCCCAGGTTATCTCTACACGGATTCAAACGATAGCCTTCCGGAGTGAACAAACTCTTACTCGGGACAATGTAGGTGTCACAGTTGATGCGGTCATGTATTCAAAGGTAATCGATCCAGAACTATGCATTCTCAATGTAGAAAATTATCTGG
>JAECRX010000230.1 GCA_016292335.1 Candidatus Sifarchaeum subterraneum
ATTATAACCTTATGAGTCGTACAGACAAAGCAAAATTCAATTCATATTAACCATTTCAGAAGGTTGCCGGTTTAATCTTTTATAGAAATCACAAAATCCGTTTTCTTTAAGTCTAACTTAATGATATCTTCATCCTTTTCAATTATTATTGGTAACGGTGATGAGATATTTCCTTGTATTGTTTTTTTATCAAGAAATGCATTTAATTTTGTCTTTTCCCTTCTTAGCCACCATGAACTACATTTTCCAGCTGATGTGATCCAATAGTTTTTGCGAGTTATATGATCTAAGAGTTTGGAATACAGTTTTTCAATTAAAGGAAAGTCCTTATTTTGATAAGCATTATGAAAATTTACTACAAAGCACCCATGAAGTTTTTCAATTACGTTTGCTAACTCCATTAGTGTGTTCCAAGCTTCATTGTAATTCATGTGTCTATACAGAACTGTCCAATCCATGAAAGAAGTTGGTAATTCAATCAAATCAAACCGTTTTCTTTCAATAATATCAACTGGATGATATGGAAAGCATATTCCACTTCTAAAACCGAAATCGGTGCTATATGAAAAAGATAAATCATAAATGAAACCTGCCTTTTCTTGATATCGCCAAGTAAACGGTGGCAAAAAATTCAATTGATGATGCCTTATTCCTTTAAGATTACCCTCTAATATTTTTTCTAACTGTTTTTTCTCAGTTTCCAGTTGAGTTCTATCATAATATGAAAATTCTGAGCCATGTAAACCTACTTCAAAATTCAGTTGTTTCAAAAGTTTGAGAATATATAAAAAGTCTTTGTAAGAATTTCCGTAATCTGGAAAAAATAAGAAAGTCGATCTCAGCTCTCGTCTGTTCTCGTCTAATATTATTTTAAAAATTTCTTTTCCGAGTTGTTTTCTTACTAAATTAATTAGAAATCTTAACCAATTGAAACCGATTCTACCTTTCAAATTTGAAATACGCAGAATCGGATCTAAAGAATCAATATCGTGAGTTGAAACAAAACAAGCATCTGCAAACTTCGGCCAATACCATTTCCTAATTAATGGAAGATCCGATTTAGAAAAGCAATTTTTAATTTTCTCTAATAATTCATATTGTTCAAGGCTCAATTTGGGAGTTTTTAACTTGTTTGTAGAACGATCATACTCCAAGAAGCCCCCTAAAGCAAGATAAAATGCTTTAATTGAAAATTCTTCATCAAAAATAAGAATATTTTCCACACTATTACATAGTCTGGAGGCGATCGAGAAGTCTGCTTCGTTATGGGTTGGTAAAATTATGCAAGGAAAGTTTTCTGAAGTTTTCTGATCGACTTCTTCAAAAAATATCCCTATGTGACCTAACACTTCTTTAATGATAGCTGCAAGAAATTTATCAGTGCTAATAATTCCTACACTTAAATTTTGACCTGTCATAATTAGCTCCAACTGAGTTATGCATACTATAAATTCGGTGGGTTCATAGTATTATAAGGGGAAATCCGTTCTTAAATATCAGGTGAAAGAGATCGTCTTCAAATTTATAGCGTATATATTTTCAAGACTATCGAGGTAAGACAATAACTCATTAAACAAATGTGGTAGATTATATGAAAACAATAGAGCAGAAAGAGGAAGTATTGAAAGATATTGGAACAAAAGAAAAAAATAAATCAAAAAAAATCCCACTTATTCGACCATATATTGATAAAGAAGAACTTGAAGCAGTTAGGAAAGTTTTCGAAAGTGGTTATCTTGCTAAAGGCCCAACAGCAAAAATTTTCGAAAAAGAATTTTCAGAGTATTTAGGAATTAAACATGCTTCTGCAGTTACATCATGTACTACAGCGCTTCATCTTGCTTTAGTATGTCTCGGAATCGGCCTTGGTGATGAAGTTATAGTACCTGATTTCACATATCCTGCTACGGGCCACGTAGTGTTTCATGTAGGAGCAAAACCTATTTTGGTTGATATTGATCTGAAAACCTTTAATCTAGATCCATCAAAGCTGGAAGCTGCGATTACAGAAAATACGAAATCAATTATTGTTGTCCATTTATTTGGTTATCCCGCTGATATGTCGCCTATTTTAGAAATCGCACAGAAATATGACCTGTCCATTATTGAAGATGCTGCTTGCGCAATTGGAACTTTGTACAAGGGAAAAAAAGCAGGTACATTCGGCGATATTGGCTGTTTTAGTTTTCATGCAAGAAAGCTTCTAACTACTGGAGAAGGGGGCATGCTTGTAACTGATAATGAAGAATATGCGAAGATATCACATTCAATGAAAGATTTCGGCATCCGCGTAATCTCTGACAAGATCTATTTCACCCATCCAGGATTCAATTATCGATTAAGTGATGTGCTGGCTGCAATCGGACGTGTACAGCTTATAAAAATAGATAAAATTCTTGAAAAAAGAAAAAATCTCGCAAAAGTCTATACAGAATTGCTCTCAGATTTAGAAGGGGTCAAGCCTCCTTATATAGAGCCTCATATAACGCATACGTATCAATCGTATGTCGTACTCTTAGATGAAAATTTTGGGATGAAAAGAGATGAAGTTATAGCGTCAATGGCTGAGAAAGGCATCGAATCGCAAATAGGTACATATGCACTTCACCAACAACCATGCTATAAACGTCTAAATTTCAATCCAAAAAATTTAATAAATTCTGCCAAAGCGTACCAGAACAGTCTGACTCTTCCTATGTTTCATCATATGGCACTAGACCAAATAGAATTTGTTGTAAATACGTTGAAGGATATCCAAAAAAATAGATAGTACGTACTGAACAGGGTTGTAATTAGTATGAACTCATTGTCTACCAAAGTTGTGGTAACTGGTGGGGCAGGATTTATCGGTTCACATTTAGTTGACGAACTTGTTAAAAGAGGATACGATGTACTGGTTTTTGATAATTTCTTACGTGGTCAAAGAGATAATTTAGAAAACGTAAAAGATAAAATCACAGTTATTAACGGAGATATTCGCGATTTTAATCTTTTAAAAAAAGCCATTAAAGATGCGCGATATGTTTTTCACGAAGCTGCAGTATGTTCAAATTATTGTAATGCATTTCCAGATGATAGCATTGCAATTAACATTCAAGGGACTCTTAACGTAATAAAAGCATCTTTAGAAGAGTCTATCGATAAAGTAATGTTTTCGTCCTCTGGTACTGTTTACGGCTTTCCTATTTATCAACCAATAGACGAACTTCATCCGCTTGATCCACTTACACTTTACAGTACAAGCAAAGTTGCCTGTGAATATTACTTCAAGTGTTTTTCCCAAAAAGATCTTAAATATATCATTTTCCGAAATTTCAATGTATATGGAACTCGACAGACTCCAGATGAGTACTATAGACCAGTAATAGTTGAATTTGCCAAAAAATTGCTGTCTGGAACAAAGCCAGTCCTATTTGGCGATGGTTCCCAATCAACTGATTTTGTCCATGTATTTGATGTTGTACAGGCAAATATTTTGGGAATGGAAAGTGATGTATATAATGAGGTTTTCAATCTGGGTACTCAAACGTCACTTTCAGTCAAAGAATTATTGAATCTCCTTGAAGACATAATTGGAGTAGACGTGGAACCGGAATATAGGAAACTTATGAACATCGTTCCTCAAAGAAATGCTAATATTTCTAAAATTAAAGAAATGATTGGATATAACCCCACCATTAATATAGAAGATGGACTTAAGGAAGAAGTAGATTACGTATCCAAAAGATTCAGATGAGGAAAACTGTGGCGTTTTACTAATCAATTTTCATTCTTACTTATTATCAAGATTTTAGAAGTTCTAATCTTTCGCTAAAGTAAAAAGGAGGAAGGAATTTGAAGGTGAAAACTGCGGTAGTTGGGGTTGGAAGCATGGGTAAAAACCATGTTAGAATTTACAGCGAACTCAAAGACTCAGAATTGGTGGCGATAGCAGATACAGATCCTCAAAAGGCAAAAGAAATAGGAGAAAAGTTTAACGTAAGCTGGTATTCAGATCATTTAACGTTATTAGCAGAGGAAGAGGTTGACGCAATAAGCGTTGCAACACCAACATCAACACATTATGATGTCTGTAAAGATATTTTGAATTCAAAAAAACATGTTCTTGTTGAAAAGCCAATCGCAACAAATCGCGAACAAGCAAAGAAAATGATTGAATTAAGTGAAAAAAAGGGCGTAATCTTGATGGTAGGACATATAGAACGTTTCAATCCAGCCGTGCTTAAATTAAAAGAGTTATTAATGGATGATTTCATTGGTGAAGTAATATCGCTGTCTGCCAGAAGAGTAGGTCCATATAAGACAGGACAGAGAGCCATTTTTGATGTTGTTGTTGATTTTTCAATTCATGATATAGATGTGATGAGATTTCTAGTAGGAAGTGAAGTCAAATCTGTTTACTCAAAAACTAAGTCAATACTTTCACAGCTTGAGGACTATATGTCTGCTATTTTGGAGTTTGAAAATGGTGTATCGGGACTCATTGAATCAAACTTGTTTACTCCCACTAAAATAAGAACCATGTATATGACAGGGACGAAAGGTTATGCAGAAATTGATTTCATTAATCAGGACGTAACAATTTATGGAATTTTTGAGTATGAAGACGGTAATAGTAATGAGATTCCAATTCTTAGATATGGTAATACAATCATTGGAAGACCATATATCCCAAAAAATGAACCTCTAAAACTCGAATTAGAGCATTTCTTGGATTGTATTTCATCAAATAAATCCCCGCTAACTGACGGACTTGAAGGAATGAAGAATCTAGAAGTTGCTGAGACAATTATGTTATCTTCTAACGAAGATAAGCCTATCAAAATATTACGTTAAGCGTATTTGTTACATTTTCGCTTTATACAATTATTTCTATTCAGTACCGTTTAATACCTTTCAAATGGACTATTGAATAAATGGATGAATTCCTTTGAAAATCATGTTAATTAATCCTCCACACACATACTTCTATCCACAATTGCCACAAATTGGTTGGCCGATTGGTTTAGCATATATCGGAGGCGTTTTACGACAAAATGGCTATAATGTTATAATATATGATGCCCTTGCCTCTAATTTCTTGAATTACATTTATCTGGAAGATAATTTGATACATTTTGGTGATTCTTGGGGAAAAATTACAGAAACGATTTCCCAATACTCACCAGAAGTTGTAGGCATCTCAGATCCTTTTATTACACAATCCCAAAATGCCCACAAAGTCGCACAATTAGTTAAATTTGTTGATCCAAATATAAAAACCGTTTTGGGAGGACCATTTGCGGCTAGTACACCCAAAGAAACAATAGCCGATCCAAATGTTGATTTTGTTATAGTTGGTGAGGGAGAATCTCGATTCCTTAATTTAATTGAGTCTTTAGAGAAAGGGAAAAGAGTTTTTGATATTGATGGACTGGTTTACAAAAATGAAAATGGAAGGATTTATTTCATTGAAACAAAAAGATTTATCGATGATTTAGATGAATTACCATTCCCCGCTATCGATCTGCTTAATGTAGAGAATTATTTTTTAGCAACAGGAAAAGGAAAAGTTAGACTTTTGAATTTTCATGGAAAACCAGTAAATCTTACTTCTAGAAAAGCCACAAAATACCGATGGATGAGTGTATTCACAAGTCGTGGATGTTCATTTAATTGTAACTTTTGTTCTATTCCACCATTTTGGGGGAGTAGGTGGAGGTCCAGAAGTCC
>JAECRX010000231.1 GCA_016292335.1 Candidatus Sifarchaeum subterraneum
AAATCCATGTTAATAAGCAGTTCGTAAGATTATTCTGAAATCTGGTTTGATATTTCATTATTTAACTAGAAAAATGAGAAAATCGGGAATGGTGGGATGCAGAGAATAGCAAGGATGAATGTAAATACAGCCAATATGGATTTCTTAACACTGAGTTTAGAAACATCATCTAAAGGTCCTGGATGTTCTCCTCTTCCCATAAAGAACAACAGGAAAATAGCCATGAACCAGTAACCTAAGAGGACCATTATGGCCAAAGCGATATAGGAGATGTATTTATGAACCTTCGGCCCGAAGGCCGATCGTGAAATATGTCCGCCGTCAAGCTGATAAATGGGGAATAAATTCAAACCTGTAATTAAAAAACCAACCCATGCAGCAAATGCGACTGGGTGGAGTATAATCAAATCTCCAGGTTGAAGAACAATTATCTTTGTTTCTGCCAGAACAAGTATTAGTAATGTAAAAATGATCGGTTCGGGTATGACCTGAAGGGCTGGATCTGGGCCCGTAATCCATGGTTCTACTACGGCGGGTGGCGCAATAAAGGAAATTAAAATGCCAAAAATGGCAACAATTAGGGTAACTACAAAGCCTAGAAACGGTCCTGCGAAACCTAAATCGAAAAGTTCATTTCTGTTCATTGATGGGGATTCTTGAGTGATTAATGCACCAAATGTACCAAAAGGAGGGGGACCTGGAATGAAATAAGGGAGGGAAGATTCAACACCATGAATTTTAGAAGCCGTCATATGGCCAAGTTCATGAAAACAGATGATACAGAACATCGCTATCGCGAACATCGCTGTATCCAGCCAAACGTTATGACTAGGATTCAACACATCCAATAGCGGGTTCGATGCTGAAAGATATCCAGACAAGCCAAGAGTAAAGATCGTCGCGATAAAAAGTAAGAGATTTTTCCAAGGAAATTTTTGTTTGATTTTTGGTGCGAAGGGAATAACTCTAAGCATTAATTCATCTCTTGCAACGTATTGAACATACTCTTGTGGGAAACTTCTTAAATATGGTATATAATTATAAGGTTGTAAGTTATTTTCAATACGAATCATTGATTGTTTAATATCGCCACTAAGTGGACTGCGAGACACAACAAAAGTGGGTATTCCTCGGTCAAGGTAGGAATTAAATACTGTAAATTCTTGTTCTATGATAGATTGTATCTCTCTAAAAGAATGGGAAGGTTGATAAAAGGGAAATTCGGATTCCATTCTATTTCCTCATGTAAAATATATCTTTTTATTAAAAAGACATCTGAATTCAAATAAGCAAAATATTTAGAATTAAATAAGTGTTATGTAAGGGGCAAGAGAAATAAAGTAGATTTTAAGAAGGAGGCCCCAAAAAATGGGTCACGACAAAATTAGGCAATTTGAAAGAGAAGATCTAGCACAAGTGATCCAGATCAATAGAACATCTCTTCCCGAAAATTATCCTCCTTATTTTTTTATATCAATACATGAAAATAACCCTGAATGTTTTTTAGTAGCTGAAATTGAAAAAGAATCAGAAAAAAAAATTGTAGGATACTGCATGTGCAGGATTGAACGCGGATATACTCTAATAAAGAAAAAGGGCCATGTTGTCTCTATAGCAGTGATTGAAGAAGAAAGACAAAAAGGTATCGGAACCGCACTTATGAAAGAAGCGATTAAAATAATGGGAGATAAATATAACGTAGATGAAGTATTTTTGGAAGTCAGAGTCAGTAACCCAGCAGTGTTGTTATACGAGAAGTTAGGAATGAAAGCAACAAAAACTCTAACGAGTTATTACAGAGACGGAGAAGATGCATTTCGTATGGAGCTTAGTATGAAAGAAGTAGAGAAAAAAATATAGACAAGAACCCCACCCTGAAGGATGGTGCGTGAGGTTAGACTCAATGAACAATCGTTCATCTTAATAGACATTTTTGCCATCAGGATTTTGGTTTAAGTTTTCCAATTTTTAACCTAAAAAACAATGTAAGTGAAAATTCAAAAGTATCTTTTAAATGGGAGGAAAATATAATATGTCCGATGAAACTTTAAAAAAAGAAATTACATCTTTACTAAAGGATCTAATTTCTATTTCCTCTTCTGAAACAATTAAGAAATACATAATCACGTATTTAGAAAATATAGGAATCGAAATTGAAAAACTAGCTGATTCATCGATTTTAGCAAAATGCGGTGAAGGAGAACAAAAATTTTTAATCCACACACAGTTTGATACATCTGTTGTAGGAAATCCAGAAAAGTGGTCTTATCCACCGTTTGAACCCACAACAAAAGAAAACAATATTTTTGGAAAAGGATCCTCCGAATTCAAGTGTGGACTCACATCGGTTCTTACGAGTTTTTCGGCAATATCTAAAGAAGTTACAAAACTGAACGGCCAAATATATCTTCTCTGCACTTCCAATAATCAAAATGATTTCAAAGAGATCAAAGGGATTATGAACAAAGATTTATTGCCTGAATTTGATGGTGGAGTGATTATTGAGCCAACAAACTTGATGTTTAGTATTGTACAAAAGGGAAGTTGTAGCCTCGTTTTAAGAATAAAAGGAGAAATGTCCCATGCAGCTTGCCCGTGGTATTCTTCAAATCCAGTAATGATTGTTGATGAAATTTTGCGTAGAGTTCAGAATATGTGGCCAAGTCATCCGATATATCCATTGAGCCCAAAAAAAGCTCCACCAGATTTAGTTACTGTTTTTGCCCTCGGAACTTCTACAGTTATCCCAGTAAATATTCGTTCAGAAGACTTGTATGGTTTGATCACTGACGAGTTAGAAATAGAGTTTTATGTTTCACTTTCACCAGAACAAAATGAAAGTGGTGTCCAAAGAATTCAAGAGGAAATGATTGATGGATTACAAGGATTTAAATTTGAGTGGGAGAT
>JAECRX010000232.1 GCA_016292335.1 Candidatus Sifarchaeum subterraneum
ATATTCATGAGACGCAGTTAAACAATTTTTAGGACATGCATCTACACAAAGACCACAGAAAACACATAGTTCATAGGAAATTTGGGGATATACTTCCTCTCTCTTTTTAGGAGTTTCCTCCTCTCTCTCTTTAGAAGTTTCCTCCTCTCTCTTTTTAGAAGTTTCCTCTTTCAGTACATTTTCGCCGAGTGAAACCATTGTAATGGCTCCGGCGGGGCATATTCTGAAACATGCTCTACAATGAATGCACGTGGGAATATCAAGAATATGTCTTCCAATATAACGTTCAGGCAGCTTTAGTTTTTGGTCAGGATATTTTACCGTCATTCTACTTTTGAAGAGATGTTTAAGTCCCGAATAGATCGCTTTTACTACCATCTAATATACACCTAACAGTACCAATTTTACAACTATAGCGAGAATTATGTTAACTAATGAGAGGATGAGCAGTCTTTCCCATCCAATTTTTATTAAATCAGCCAATCTTACACGAGGTAAAACTCCTCGTATTGTCATGAGGACTAAAGCGACAATAAAAGTTTTCGTTAGAAACCAAAAGGCAGGAGGCAAAATAGAGGGACCAAGCCAGCCTCCTAAAAACAACGCAGTAAACATCGCAGAGGCAAAATACAATTTTATGTACAAGGAAAGCATTATAAGTGCATAATTCATTCCAGAATACTCTGCGATCCAACCCGACACAATCTCAGTCTCTGCTTCTGGTAAATCGAAGGGTATTCTTTCCAATTCAGCTGTCATTGCAACTAAAAATATGAGTGCGCCTAGAGGTAGAAGTAGGATAAACCAAAAAGTCTCCTGTGCGCGCACAATATCCACAAAGTTAAGTGATCCGGCGAGAATGACTACTCCAAGGGCTGAAAACCACAGCGGAACTTCATATGAGATCTGTTGGAACAATGCGCGAATCCCCCCAATGAAGGGGTACTTGGAGTTTGATGCCCACCCTGCCAACAGGGCCAAAATTGGAAACATTGCTAAAATTGCAAAGGTAAATAACAGCCCAACACCGAGATTTGATATAACATCAGTTTCGCTTAACGGGATGACGGTGAGTGTTGTTGCAGCTACGGTCACAAGTATAATTGGCACAATTTGGAAGAAAATCTTATCTGCTTTTTCAGGAATAATGGTCTCCTTAAAGAGTAGTTTTATAAAGTCTGCAACTGGCTGAAGAATGCCTGCTATGCGTCCCGCATATTGAGGACCAACGCGAAGTTGCATCTTTGCGAGATATTTTCTTTCTAACCAAATAAGTTCACTCACAGTGATTAATATAGTGAATATGCCCGGAAAAATTATAATTTTGAAAAATAATTCGGATTTTAGTACTCCGAAGATAAACATAATTAACTGCTGAAGGTTGACTATTTGGGGAATATTTACAGCATTCATCGTAGATCTACCTGTCCGCATCTGGAGGCCAATAATCTAGACTCATGTAAATTGTTGGCATATCTCCCAACATAGAATCTTTTAGTAACGAAAAACCTGGAAGATTTCGAAAAGAAGGAGTTGACATCTTAAGTCTATAGGGCTTTGCGCTCCCGTCGCTTATAATGTAGCAGGCTAATTCACCTCTGGCAGCTTCTACCCGTGAAAACGCTTCTCCTTCTGGAACTTTTTTTCTAACCTTAACTTTAAAATCACCTTCGGGTAAATTCTCAAACGCTTTTCTAATAATAGAGGAACTAATTTCCATTTCCTTAAATCTAACTAAGGCTCTTGCATAAGAGTCCCCTTCAGTAAAGATGGGAATCTCAAAATCTAATTTATCATAAGATGAATAAGGTTCATCCTTTCGTATATCCCCTCTCACTCCAGAAGCTCGAAGTGTTGGGCCAGTCACACCCATGCGAATTGCATCAGCTCGATTAAGTACACCAACTCCTTTAGTCCTTCTCTTGAAAATCGGATTTGAAAGAAAGATTGCATCATGTTCTTTCAGACGTCCTTGAAAGTAGTCCAAGGTTTCCATTGTTCGGTCTTTAATTCCATCTGGTAAATCATATCGAACGCCACCGGGAATAATGTATGTATAGCTCACCCTTGAGCCAGTAATCCTTTCAGCAAGGTCTATGAATATATCACGGTTTCCAAACGACCACATGAACATTGTCGAATGTCCAAGAAAAATGCCCATAATTGAAAGCCAATACAGATGACTCATAATTCGTGACAATTCACACATGATTATGCGAATAAATTGTGCTCTTGGTGGGACTTCCACATCCGCTAACTCTTCAATTGCCATTGCATAAGCTAATGTGACTGATGAAACATCTGCTAAGCATTGCCTTTCAATCATCGGAACATTTTGCAAGTATTCTCTGGTCTCTGATATTTTTTCAGCGCCTCGGTGAACAAATCCCGGATCAGGTTCCGCTTCAATAATAGTATCCCCCTGTAACGTGATTTTCATTCGGAAGTGGCCAATTCCAGAATGTTGTGGACCTACGCTGAACTTGATCGATGACATTGGTGATCATTCATCCTCCAATAAGAAATCTTTCCTCAAAGGAAATTGATTTTCAGGCCAATCTTCGGGAAGAAGGAGCCGTTCAAGTCTCGGATGATCCTTAAACTCGATACCAAACAATTCCCATGTCTCTCTCTCGTGCCACTCTACACTTTTCCAAATTGAAACAAGAGAAGGCATAAAGGGAGTTTGTCGGTCTACGGGTACTTTAAGAGCTAGCACTAGAGGCAAATGCCCGTCTTCGGACATCGAAGAGACATGATAAACCACTACGAATTTATTTTCTTCCAGATAATCTATGCCAGAAACAGAAGCAACATAATTTAGAGCATATGTGTCTTTTAAAAATTGGGCGATTTCTATCACGTTCTCCTTTTCGACGGTCATTACAATTCTATTCGGTCGCAATAGCTTTGGTGTGTCGATCCTTTCACCGAATTTATCTCTAAGTTCATCAATTATTTTTGTCTCATTCACCTTTTGTAATGTTAACACGTCCCTTTCGTATTTTATCTTGTAGCATCAAAACCCCGTGAGCAAGTGCTTCTGGTCTTGGCGGGCAACCAGGCACATAAACATCAACTGGCAAAATTTCGTCTACACCCTTGTGTATATTATATGAATTGTAATATATCCCACCACTGATGGCACATGCACCCATCGCAATAACATATCGAGGACTTGCCATTTGGGAATAGACTTTTTTTACTCGTTTTCCCATTTTTTTTGTAACCGTGCCTTCTATTATGATAAGGTCACATTGCCTTAAAGATCCGAAGGCTTGGATCATACCCATACGCTCTACATCAAATCTTGGGCATGATGCTGCACCAAATTCTACAGAACAACATGCAGTAGTTAGGTGTACTGGCCAAAGAGAATAGAGTCTGGCCCAGTTGACAAGATATCGAACTGGCTTAACGTTTACTATTTTTTCCACTACGTTACGTAAGATTCCTACGAATGCATTTCCAACTGCAAACATCTATTTCCAACTCTCTTTTTTTGCTGCATAATATAAGGAATACCCTAATAGAGAGGAAATCACTAAAATGAATATGATTATTGATAGATTGTTTTCAAGGGTAAATGTGCTAAAGGCCACTGCCCATGCGAACAAAAACATCGAGGATACATCGAAAATAAGAAACATTAAGAGATAAGGATAATATTGCATAACAAATTGTGTTCTCCCTTCTTCGCTTCCAATTAGTTCTTCCCCACATTCAAAAGGTGTAGTCTTCATTGGATCAGGGTTTCGAGGACTTACTATTCGTGAAATGATAAGAGCGAGCACGAACATTATAACTAAACATACTTGAAAAATAAGGATTGGTATAAATTCTTCTACCGCCATCTTTGTACCCACTTATAATTTTTCGTGAGTTAAGTAGATCCTTTTATCATTATCTATCATTATCCTTATCCTTTCGGTGTTAAATATACATAAATTTCTTTGTGGGTAGCATTAATAGTTACCTTATATATCTACCTCAATTATGACATTGTCATAAATTTTTTATTAAATTGTGAAGTTATTTCCCAACGTAAATCTCAGTCACACAACCATGTACACTTGTGAGGCAAGTTGACCCCACAACACATCCTAATTGCCAGTCTCCGCCACTCATTCTACGATTCTACATGCTCCCCCGTACCAAGCTATAAAATTCTGCTAAAGGCGATATATTTTCTCTTGCGAGGCGAAACTCCTCTTTTCGTAAGGTTTTAATGGATGGTAGTCGAAAACATCATTTGGTGATGCTTCTAATGATACCGCCAGTTTGCCGTCTTGGAAAGAGAAATATCATCCTCTGTATAGGTGTCCACGGCTAACTGCCTTGCCTTGGATCAAAACGTTCATAGGGTTGTACAACCCCTTTAGGCCATGTAAAATATGGTTACAGTTTGTACGCCGAAATTATATCACCTGACAAAAATACATCGTGGGAGCTTCTGGACTGGCCTCTTGGATCTGACTCCAATAATACTTGTCCACACACACCTTGGACCCGCATTCAGTACAGCCTAGCCTTCGGGTCTTTGTACTTCGATAAATACGCGGATCTCTTTCATGCGTGCTTTCTTCATGCTTTTTATAAATCGTTCTGTCGACCCCAGTCATAAATCTTCCGTAAACAAAATCAAAGAATACTATGAAAATCCTTATAAATTTCTCAAATATGACAGGGGAATAATTGATTTAAACACGGATTTAAATAACTGCACTACCAAAAGTAAAGGTGAAAGAAATCATGGCTGAGAAATGGGCTAAACGATTTGTATGGACTGCTTTACCCCATGGCGCCATAGGCTCAAAGCGTGGCTATAAGAAATCTGAAACCGTTAAAAAATTAGAAGGTCTGGAAGAAACTATCGAAAAAAT
>JAECRX010000034.1 GCA_016292335.1 Candidatus Sifarchaeum subterraneum
ATCGAGGCAATTGCTATTTACGCTCTGGTTGTTGCAATAATGTTGATTGGTCTTATCTAAGCAACAAGCGAGCAAGTCACTTATAATCCAAAATCTTTATATTCTTTTCCTCGCCGTTTCTCGAACAATGATCCGAATGATTTCAGTAATTGTCAGATAACCGCAAGCAGATAAGCATCACCACATATTTTTCACCTCTTTTTTATCAGGCGAAAATATCGATTCGATGTGGTCTAATCTCTCCCGTTATCCTATTAGCGCCGCTAAAAAAAAAGATTTCGGAGTATTTGGTAATCGTTTTTCTTTACATGACAAATTAATTAGAACTTTATTTCTTTCATTTTTTTTTCTGTTTGGAAGGATACCATCTAAAAACTTCAAATATAGTCCAAGCGAGTCCTAATAAACCACCTGCGAGTGCACCAAATGCTGCAGCCATCATTCCATAATCCCTAAATAAGTAATAACCCACGATAATACCTAATACAACCAGCACAGGTAGACTGGCGGCTATAAACCATCCTCTTGACATTTCTTTGCCACTTAAACCTTCTCGATGGCGTTCACGTGTCACTCTCTGTACCTCCACAGTTAAGAAAAACCTTTTTCTTCTTAAAGTGTATACCCTACAGAAAGTATTAATGCAAGTCACGAATAAAAATATAGATGTTCAAGAATATTTTTTCTTTAAAATTAGTCTTTGACATTACGAACTACTGGAAATAAGACATAATCAAGATTAAGGTCTATTCCGAGAATAGCCCGATCTTCGGCCATTATATCTATTTTCATAAAGGTGGAACAACTGGAAGATAAGAAATACTTAAAAGAGTTGGAAAACTGCCATCTCTGTGAATGGCAATGTGGTGTAGATCGCCTTGCTGGAGAAAAAGGATGCTGTAGAATGACAATCCCTCTCGTTTCAAGTTGCCAACTCCATCCAGCACCTCCTCAATCGTATACGCATTTTTATCCAGGCTGCAACTTCAAATGTTTAAACTGCCAAAATTATACTATTGCACATCATGTGAGTTCATCTATTGCATATAATGATATTCGTGGATGGATAGAGCCAGAGGATCTTGCCTTTGAAAGTCTAACTGCTTTGAAGACTTCTTTTGCCAGCTGGATCAATGCAGATCGAATATTTTTCAGTGGTGGAGAGCCTACCATTCATCTTCCATATATTGAGGAGGTTGTGAGGATATGTCAATTGATAGAACCAACGAAATTCAACTATGACACAAACGGATTCCTTACAAAGGATTCTCTAAAAAGAGTTCTCAGATTTGCCACATCTATCACATATGATATTAAAGCATTTAACGATGAAGTTCATAGAGCTTTGACTGGAGCCCCAGTTGAACCAGTATTGAGGAACGCAGAATATATCGCAAAATATGCGAAAGACCAACTTTGGGAATTCAGAATTCTTGTGATTCCGAAGATTGTTGATGAAGAAGAAATTCGAGGAATATGTGAGTTTATAGCCGAAATGTCTCCTTCACTTTCTGTTTGTTTCCTTGCGTTTAGACCAAATTTTGTGCTTGATTCGCATCGTGGAGCACCTCCGAAACTGATGGAAAAAGCAGTTAAAATAGCAACCGACTGCGGACTTGAGAAAGCTTACTGGTCAGGACATCCAAGTATTAAAGGAGGTATCGGTGCAGTGAGTGAAGGAGGAAAATATTCAAGAAGATACAATTCAGAATCTGCCCAAATTGCTTGTGCATATGCTTTTAAAATCGGTGGCTGTAGAACACACACCCGAAATTGCGGTGGATGTAGCCAACAACAGAAATGTCCAGTTCAGAATTACAAGCCTCTAAGGTATACCTAACACAAAAATACGATCGAGAACGTTGGTAACTTCCTCCCCTCCCTGAGGTGCGAGCCTCCCAGTTTAGTCAACTATTTTCCCGTCTGTCGGCGGAGGGGTGTTTCAGGAAAGTTTACAGGGCTTTTCGTAGATTCGATAGAACTTTCTCTTTTCCGCTATAGATATTTTTTCATAGCCATGCAAACGTATTAAGGATAGGTTTTCTACTCTTACTTATGCCACGGTTCCTATCTTTTGAAGTATTTTCGTGGCCATATTACTTTATGAAGACATGACACTTTATCTTTCTTTTGTCTTCTCCACCCTACACGCTCGTCTGCCCTTTCCAACACACCAGAGTATTTACTCGGAAGTACTGAAAAAAACAGTGTCATATAAATTGAATGAAGGTCTGTTAATTTTTTAGTAACTCATCTTAATCTAACTTTCATATCTGAGGTCTGTTAAACTTGGGGAAATAAATGAATGCATCAGAGAGTAACGATCAAAACATTTTAGATCCTTCCAACAAATTTAAAATCTTTTTTCTCACTTCCCCAGATTGCTTTGATTGTCCACGAGTATTTATAAATCTTAAAGAAGCTGTAAAAGAATTAAAAAAAACAATAAAAGGAACAAACTTACCCCAACCTACTATCAAAATCATTGACATTACTGAAAAGCCAGATCTTGCAGAAAAACTTCAGGTATTAGCGGTTCCAACCATAATAATGGAAAATCTTCACATAATGGGCTTTATTGAAAAGAAAGAATTAGTAGGTTTTCTGCACCAAGTTTTCCTGTCAGATTTTGAGATGTTTACTAAATAGATGAATAAAAAGAACAGGTAAAAAGAGTTAAAAAAACATTTTCATGGTAATTTTAGGGTTTTCAAAATATTATCGTAAATTTAATAGTTTATTAGAGAGTTATATTTTCTATTTTTAGCTTATTTATGCTTTTCAGCACTTATGAGTGTCATTGTTTCCCGTACATGAACCAATTTTTGTCTCACGCTAAGAATAAAAGTAGAAAGATCTTTATCTGTTTTCGTTTCAACCTTGCAAATAATATCATATATCCCATAAATCGTTGAAATCTCTTTAACCTCTTCATATTCTTTAAGCAAACTGACAACTTCGTTCTCATTACCGGGTATAATTTTAAATAGAACGTATGCTAAGACCATTTATGAACCTCCCATTTATGAGCTTCTTGAGGCTTTATTGTTTTTAATCATATATTTTGTGAAATATTTTTGCAATAATCTAAGTTAATCTTCTTATGTTTTTCCTATACTTAATGATTAAATGAATTTCTCGAATTTTTTTATAAAAGATAACGGTAAAAGATCGATTATTCGTATCTCGATTTAAAAAGGGATCTCAGGTAAAAAAATCTACAACTTTATTGTAACAGCTTATCACTTCTTTATCAATTAAAGAGGAATGAAGATGGGTAGGAAAAAATTCAAAGATTTTCTAAAGTCAAAATTTAATGGGAAGATTGATCCCGAGTTAGTCTCTCTTTTACCCAAAGGATATAATGTGATTGGCGATATAGCCATTGTGAGAATTCCTGAAAAATTAACAGAGTTTAAGAGAGAGATTGGAGAATTTCTTTTAGAATGGGAGGTAAAAGCAAGATCTGTTGCATGTTTTACTGGCGTGACTGGAGAACTAAGGACCCCCACGGGAATTGAAATTATTGCAGGTAAAAATAATTTTGTCACAGTTCATAGAGAACTCGGATGTAAATTTGAGCTGGACATATCAAAAGTTCTTTTCTGCTTGGGAAATCATTACGAAAGAATGAGAATGATTGATGTTGTTAAACCAAGTGAAATTGTCATCGACATGTTTGCTGGTGTTGGTCAATTTACAATACCCATTGCAGTTCATTCAAAAACAGAGAGGATATGGACAATCGATAAAAATCCACACGCCTATTCTTACCTTTTGAAAAATATTTTTCTCAATTCGGTTGAGAATATTGTTATTCCTTTTTGGGGTGACAGCTATTACATTGTCCCAAATTTATTAAGTGAAAAAGCAGACAGAATAATTATGGGATTCATTAGAGGTCTTGACCCAAGTCAAAGATTGTGCAAAGATTTCCTTCCAGGAGCTTTAAAGGCCTTGAAAAAAGAAGGTGGCATAATTCATTTTCATGAAATATTTCCTCAAGAAGATGTATTTGAAAAACCTATCGAAATAATTAGGGAATATGCTCTAGCAGAGGGAAGAAACGTAATTGAAATTACTTACCAAGGGATTATAAAGACTTACGCGCCTAAAATTGTACATGTAGTTGTTGATGCTGTTATTTCTTAATATTAACTACTTATCAACAAATTGGTGAGTTTCTTCAGAAGATTAGCAACCGTAATAATCTAAGCAATCCACTTTCGTCTTCTATTTGGGATTTTTGGGATGAACATCTTTTTCAAAGTAAGTGTTTTGTTGATGGGCTTAATTGGATCGCACGGATCTTGCAAAAAATACAATTATTCAAAAGTTTGGTAATCTAATTCTACAACTTCTTCTTCAATTATTCTAAAAAATTTATGGCTCTTTCTGACTGGATCGATAACAAGAGCAACAGCGTGCTTAAAAAGAGATTGATATATTTTTTGAGTGGCTCTGTCAATAGAAGATAAAAAACAACCGAATCCGGGGTGAGAATGGAACCAGCCAACTATATAATCTTCACTTTCACCAAATTTTTTAGCCACCTCGACGAGAAAGTCTTCTGAAAGGGAGAAATGTATAGGTGTTGATGATTGATTACCTGTGATAGCATCGTCTATAATCAAGAAATCATCTGCAAGACTTCCAATTAGCAAGCCTCCAATTTCCTTACTCGAATCTTCGGTGTAATTGAAAACTTTTTGTAAAGTTTTCTTCTTGATTTTTATGTCCTTTAATTTCATAGCCAATTTCTCCATCTATGGAGAATACAAACTACGGTGAACTAACCCCCCCAACAAGTTGGGGGGTTTCCTGATTCTTCCATCTCCTAGCGGCGTATGTCTAACAGACATCCTAGAACGCTGGGGGACGAATCCGTAAAAACAGAAGTTCACCTATCTGGCGTATGGTAAGCGCTTGAACTTCGCAATATGGGCTTAAAAGACAAAATTCGCTGCATTACTCTGATCTGTGGGTGCGATCATCTTTTCGCCGATTACGTTTCGGAAAAACCTGTATAGGCTGGAATTTACGGCGTTTTCTTTTTATCTATTTTTTCTTTTTCTTTTTCTTTTTCCGTTCTTTTTCTCTTTCTTTCTTTTTCTTTTCTGCTTCTTTTCTCTTTATCTTTGCTTCCTTCTCTTTTTCTTTCTTTTCTTTTATCTCTACTTTTTCTCTTTTTTTCGCAATCTTTCCTTTGGCTTTTGCTAAACTTAGTTCGTCTTTAGCTACATCTTCTTTGAGTATAGCGGCTTCTTTTTCCTTTTTAGCTATATTGAATTTTAATTCTGCATGTTCCACCTGTAATTTTGAGATTTCTTTTGCCTCTCTTTTTCTCTCTATAGCTTTTTTGATCTCAGATTCTTTTTCAACGAGGTCTTTTCTAAGATCGGATATTTCAGATTTGAGTTCTTCTATAGATTTATATTTCTTAGAAAGTTCACTTCTAACCTTATCAACACTTTTTGCAGAAATTTGAAACACCTCCTAGGCCAAAATTTGTAGAGAATCTTTGTAATTATAGTCACGGACACAAATAACTGCACAAATTCAGTTGGAAGGTATGCAAAAATATTCTATTTGAAAATATAATACGAAAATCTCTATGTTTTCATGATCCTTTTAGGATCATTTTTCTTGACCCAGCAATTTTTTAAGCTTTCTAAACACACTATTGATTTCGCGTTCTTTTTTTTTCTTACTTTTCTTCTCTTCAATTAATTGATAGGCAACTTCTTTCCAATATTCTTTTTTAAGATTATCATCATAGCTAAGTCTGAAAAATTTAAAACTTCTTTTTATAGGATCAACAACAAGGGCAACGGCTTCAGGAAAAAGAGACTGATACCGCTTTTGGGTTTTAACGTCAACAGACGACATAAATAACCCCATGCCTGGATGGGAATGATACCATCCAATAATAGTCACGTTAGCACCTTTTTCAGCAATTTCAGCTGTTGCTTGAACCAATAATTCATCAGAAAGTGAAACTCGCGCAAAGGAAGATGATTGTGGCCCAGAAATATGGTCAGAAATGCTTAATATGTTTTTTTGTTTTTCAAAACGGCCAAGAAGTAATCCTCCAACCTCTTTTTTTGATTTCGAAGTAAGATCAAAAATTTCAGAGAGAACTTGTTCCGGGGTTGAAACTTTAAAATCGCTCATCTTTCAGTCCCCATTTTCTCTTCTACTTTCTTTTTTCTCAGGCTAAATCCTTCCAACGAACTGAGTTTATTCTCCTTGACATCCTTAGCAACCCTTTTTATTCATCCCCCCAAAAAAAAAATATCCGAGAGCAGATGAGGTTGGAGGATCTTGATTATTATCGAAATATTTGGTTTTGCGGATTATGCGATTTAAAACAATTATTTGGCTTTGGAAAGTGCTTATGGATGTATATAGAGGATATTAAAGGAAAAAAAGAATTGAGTTATTGAATACCCGTTCTCTGCAACGTCTTTCAGTTTTGATATTGTGCAAAAGGTTAGCAACTATGAATATTATCTTCCAATCTCTTCTAGTGTATACTTAATGATCGATGCGGTCATACCAAAAATCAAGAAAAAGGCACCAATGATAGCTGCAATCACCATGACTATAAACCCAACAGTGCCGCCTATAGCCCAACCGGCTATTCCACCAGCTATTGCGATTACAATGCCAATTATTGCCCAGATAAGTCCAAAGATCGTGGCTTTAAGAGAAATACCAAATGCTTTTCCCCAACTGACCATCAGATTTTCCTCCCATTTCATTCATTTATTTGTTCAATTTTAGGCAGTTCAATGAAAAAAATAACGCCTTTTTTGTTATTAATAACTTTGGGTATATATATTTATTTAAATGAGAAATAACCTTCCGACCAAATCTTTAGGGACAACTCAATCAAATAACAATCGCTATCATGCACTAGAAGCCAGCAGCTTGTCCATCCTTGCGATAGTCAGAGCCTGCAATCCAAACATCGTGTAATCGGAGAATAGCCTGGCCGCCGCCAAACCCAGACATGGTTTCGTGGACCAGAATGTGGCCTCTCTTATGGAGTTCTCCTTGCACACGAGCAGGAATCGCATTCTCTAGTGAAACGATGTTCATCGTCTGGTTGTGGTGGAACCTAGGATGGTCTAGAGCCTCCTGAGGACCCATTCGGTGATCCACGATGTTGCTTACGAACTGTGCATGTGCCTGAGCCTGATGGAGACCCCCCATTATGCCAAAGACGCCCAAGAGGTCTCCACCACTGTATAGTGCACCCGGAATGATTGTGTGGAATGGCAACTTCCCCTGTGCGTAGCAGTTGGGATGCTTAGGGTCCAGAGAGAACAGATTTCCTCTGTTATGCAACTTAATCCCGTAACCAGGGACTACTAGGCCACTACCAAAGCCCATGTAGAGACTGTTGATGAACGAGACTGCACACCCTTCTCCGTCAGCTGTCGCGAGATAGATTGTATCCTTACCAAGAGGAAGTCCAGTTGTTGGAGTGGCCATTGCTCTCGACATCTCGATAAGATCTGCCCGTCTCCGAGCATATTCTTTGGACAGCAACTCTCTCAGGGGAACATCATAGAAATCGGGGTCGGCGTTGTGTTGGTAGAGGTCTGCATATGCTAACTTCTTCGCCTCTATCATGATGTGGTAACGGTCTGCATCCAGTGAGGAGGCTTCACTGAAGCCAAACTGCTCCATGATGTTCAGCATCGACAATGCTGCGAAACCTTGTCCGTTGGGCGGATGCTCATAGACATCAACGCCTCGGTAAGAGGTACTTATCGCGGTCGTTTCAACGGTCCTGTGTTTCGCAAGGTCATCCAGAGTGAGGAAGCCTCCATGCCCTTGGACTGTCTTAACAACTGCCTCTGCGATCGGGCCAGTGTAGAATGCTTCAACCCCTTCAGAAGCCACGGTTTCGAACACACTGGCCAGCTCTTTGTTCGACATAATCTCTCCGGTATCTGGAGCTCTACCACCGATTGTGTACAGACGCCTAGCTTCGTCATTGACGAGCATGGAGGTAAGCTGTTTCCACTCTTCTGCGATGATTGGAGAAACCGGAAATCCCCCACGAGCGTACTTGATGGCAGGAGCGAGAACCTCCCCTAATTCCATTGAACCATACTCATCGACTAGATGACCCCAGAGGTGCATCGCGCCAGGCACCGTCACGGGGGAACCACCAAGTAGAGGCATTTCCGTCCATCCCTTCTCCAGCAGATCATCCAATGATACGAGAGAGCCAGCGCGTCCGGACCCATTGAAACTCAGTGGACTCCTCCTACCAGGTAGGTGGATGAGTGCAAAAGCATCGCCACCACAGCCTGTACTGAAGGGCTCAACGATGTCCAGAACTGCGGCAGCAGCAACAGCAGCATCAATGGCATTTCCACCTGTTCTGAGAATCTCTAACCCCGCTTGGGTAGTTAGGGGTTGTGAGGATGCTATTACTCCGTTCCTCGCCACTATGTCTGAACGTCCGGTCGGACGACGCCAAAACATGCTCCTTCACCTTGCCTCTATTCCTTACTGCTGGTCATTTTGTCATTGGATAGCCAGCGCTCTTCCATTCCTTCAGGCCATCAAGGGGTACGAGAACTTTCCGACCAAATCTTTCGGGAAACCCTTTATAAAATTTTCTAGACACCAGACGATGTCTTTACATACTAGCATTTGTATTTACAAATTATATCATAAAGTGTAGCTAAAACCATTCCCTTCCTCCATCATCCTAGGAAAAAGACACGTAAAAAGTATTACCTTCACAAATACAAGACAAAATAAGTAAAACCCCCGCAAAAGGTATGAAAGAAAACAAATAAAATGGATGAAATGTCAATTTATTAATAGAGGAAAATCTTACTTTTAAGGTTGGAAGAGAATGGGCGGTAAACTTTCAGGTGTCATAGTCAGCTTTTTTACAGCACTCATAATGTGTTTCCTATTTGTCCTCCCAATTCTCTATGCAACGTCCCTAGCTCCTGTCTTAATCCAATTACCTGCAAGTATCCAACCTTATGTAGAAAATCTGCCCCCAACTACAAATATTGATGCGAAAAAAGCAGAACAACAAAGTGGAAGCATAGGAACGCTTTGGCTTTTACTTCTCCCATTATCTTGTCCATCTCTTTTTGGAGGCGGAATCTTCGAGTTGTTTATTCCTCTTCAAATGTCAATATTGCCATTCTCTTTCATCATTCACATCCCCCAAATCGGGTTGTATATATCTATTATTTGGTGCATATCGGCATTTTTAGGTGGTATTGCGTCCAGTCGGCCAAGAGCAGGAGCATCAGCTGCAGCAACAACCATTAATATCACATGTTTGTTGTGTTCTTTGGTCTCGGTATATACCGGTCTAATACCTCTACCACCTCCAGGAGGGTTTCTTACACCTGAACAATTTCAAATTCTGCAGAATAATCCACTCGGATGGGCTGGAGTTTTCATCGGTTTATTAGCTAGTACATTAACCAGTTATGCAGGATCATTACCACCGTCACTCACGTTTATATCCCTGTTTTTGGTTTTCTATTTCATTGGAGGGGCATTTATGTATCAATTTTACATGGGTATAATTGGAGCAATTGGAGGCTATATTGGTAAGTCTTATTTTCGAAGAGTAGGGGCTATAATATAGACTTTTCCGAAATTGTCCAAGAGTGTAAAAAAATCTTTATACCATCTCCACGATTATCAAGCCAGGGGGAATCAATTTGAAAATAACTTTCTTAGGAACCTCTGGTAGTACAATTTCAATTAATAGGAATAACCCCTCTATTCTAATTGACTCTACACTTTTGATGGATGTAGGAGAAGGAGCAACTCGAAGTCTGAAAAAACTAAATATCGATTTTCACTCTATAAAACGAATTTTGATATCACACACGCATCTTGATCATATCGGTGGAATTGGTTCATTAATTTGGTCAATGTGGATAGATTATAACCGAAATGAACCATTAGAAATTTTCTGTCCAATAGAAGGGGAAAATATAATCATATCGTTTTTAAGAATAACGGGAACTCCTTTTGAAAGATTACCCTTTGAATTGGTCTTTAAAGAATTAGAAGGTGGAGAAAAATTCGATTGTATCCAAACAGTAAAGACAAACCATCCATTGCCTTGTATTGCCTATAGAATCAATAAAAAGTCAAGTTGTTGCTATTCAGGAGATACATCTCCAAGTGAAAAAATTGCTCAACTTTCAAAAAAATGTGATGTTTTAATTCATGAAGCTGTTTTTCCAAATGATATGGTTGATTTGGCGCATAAACTTGGTCATAGTACACCTTACGATGCGGGAGTAATTGCAAAAAAAGCTGATGTAAAAAAACTTGTTCTTTTTCATTACGCAAATATTTTTGAGGGAAATGAGAAGAAACTTATTGAGCAGGCAAAAACATCTTTCGATGGAGAAATTCTAGTGGCTAAAGATCTATGGTCAATTAATTTGTAAGTATCTACTTTTTCATTTTTTATTTTACAGAGATGATGCTAATCTTTCCGCCGATTGTGTTTCGGTAAAACCTGTATAAACTCTAAAAAAAATAGGGGTTATCTTGAGAGAGTATATATGTATTCATGTTCCGCTTCAGCAGTTATTGCGGCAGTGCCTTGCTTCATCAACGCAATTAAATGTTGAACAATAACGTCGGAAGGAAGATTTGTTTGTTTTGCCATTTCACTAACGGTTGAATTGCCTTTTTCTAAAATTTGAAATAACTGATACCGTTCTATCTCTCGTTCAATCGATGTGATAATGACATTTTCGGCTTTTTCAGGTTCTATCTCTTCTAATTGTTTATTCATCAACCATCGAACACGTTCGGATCCAAAAGCACCAATTGCGGCATCTAAAAGATCACTTATTTCATTTAGAGGGAATGGTCCGAGTTTTCTAATTGAATCCGTATATTCCTTAACAAGCTCAGCATATTTTCTGCCCTCTGATGCTGAAACCCACTCAAGCCGAATTCTTTCAGGATCAATTCCGATCTTATTTACAACTTTCTTCATAATTTCAACTCTTCTTTCCGTCGAAAAGTTTCCAGATACGTAATGACAGTCTCCCGGATGACATCCTGTCACTAAGACACCATCGGCACCAGATTTAAATCCTTCAAGGATATGAACAGGATCAACCCTGCCGCTACACATCACTCTGATTACCCTTGCATTCGGTGGATATTCAAAACGGCTTACACCTGCTAAATCAGCACCAGCATAACTACACCAATTGCATAGGAAACCGAGAATTTTCGGTTCGTATCCAACAGACACATTAATCACCTTACGTTACGTTAACTGCTCGGTAAATGCATTCTTTACCGCTGCCAGTATCTGATCATCTGTATAATGTTTTGCGGATATTGCTTTTTGGGGACAAGCGACAACACAAACTCCGCAACCTTTACAGAGGGCCTCAATAACTGTTGATTTTCCATCTTTCACGATATGTGCTCCATAGGGACAAAGCTCTTCGCAAAGGCCACAGCCAATGCATAAGTCCTGATTTACAACCGCCGTGAGAGCCTCAGTTTTTATAACTTTATTTCCCATCAAGATAGAAGCTCTTGCAGCTGCGGCTTTGGCTGATACAATTGATTCTGAAATATCTTTGGGGCCTGCCGCTGTGCCTGCCAGAAAAATGCCCTCAATCTGAGTGTCAATAGGTCGGAGCTTCACGTGAGCCTCCATAAGGAAGCCGTTTTGGTCTAAAGGTATCTTGAGTTTTTTCGCCAAAAGTATTCCATCTTTACTGGGGATAAGAGGAGTTGATAAGGCGACTTTATCACAAATTATTGACATTTCTTCGCCCGCAAACGGATCATAAAATGAAACGCGTAGTTTGTTTCCAGGGGCCTCACTTATTTCGGGAGGTATTTCATAAATATATTTCAAAAATCTTACCTCAAGTTTTCGGGCTCGTCTATAAAAGTCTTCATACTCTTTGTACGTTCGAAGATCTTGATAAAGAATGGTGACCTCCGATTCTGGAAACTGTTCTTTGATTAAGATCGCATTTTTAATGGCATTCATGCAACAAATTTTAGAACAATAAGCCCACCCTTCTTCTGATCCCCTAGCACCTAAAATCTTTGATAGCAAACGCGTAGCTTGTGAATGGAATAAACCAACAAGTTCATATGACCATATTTCTCCGACTCTAGATCCTACACACTGTATCATCACAATAATTTCAGGTCTTTCCAACTTCCCCTCTTTGAGTAGTTCTTCTAATTCTAATTGTGTCATTACTCCATCCAATACACCGTATTGAAAGTTTCCCTCGGGTGGATGATAATTCCAAGCCCCCGTAGCCACAATAATAGTGCCCACATCAAATTCAATTTGTTCTTTGTTTTTTATTGCAGTAACATGAAAATTCCCAACATAGCCTTCAATATCTTTGATAGTCGTTGAAGTGTGCACTTCTATATTTCTATGGTTTTTGGCTTCCTCTATATGCGGATTCAAGATTTCAGAGGTGTCCTCAAGAGTTGGGTAAAGTTTATATAGTTGCCGGACAAGTCCTCCGAGTTCCGCCTCTTTTTCAACAAGATAAACCTTGAATCCTTGATCTGCTAAACTGATTGCAGCAACTAGCCCAGATATGCCTCCGCCAATTACTAAAGAAGAATCTTTAATCTCTAATTCAGGCTCTTCTTGTGGCTCCAACCATAGCGATCTAGCTACAGCCATTCTTACAATATCTTTCGCTTTTTCTGTCGCTTCTTTCGAGTCATGGTGTACCCAAGAACAGTGTTCACGAATATTGGCCATCTCAAACAAGTAAGGATTCAATCCACCTTCTTGACATGCCACTCTGAAGAGGGGTTCATGTGTTCTTGGCGTACAAGAGGCGACAACCACCCTGTTTAAATTATACTCCTTAATCGTATCTCTTATATTATTTAGGCCTTCTTCAGAGCATGTGTATAAATTTCGATCCGCATATACAACATAAGGTAGTGTTTTTGCATACTCGACAACCTCAGGAACGTCTACTACGCCCCCGATATTGGTTCCACAATGACATACAAATACTCCTACTCTAGGTTCATCTTTCATTTATGCTTCCTCCATTCCAGCTAACTCCTCAGACATCCTTGCTACTGCGGCACCAGCTTGCATAACTGAATGTGGAATATCCCCAACTCTAGGTCCCAAACAAAAGCCACAACCATAAACACCAGGAACCGTTAGGTCAACAGGATGATCTATATCATGTGAGGCTCTGAAAAATCCTAGATCATCAAGTTCTACTCCAATGAGTTCACTTAGTTTTTTGTTATCTGGCCGTGGAATTGAGGCTGTACAAAGTACCACAAGACCGACAGTCAAGGGCTTTATAGTTCGGGTTAAAGTATCTTCATACCAGATCGTGAGATCTTGGGTTATAGGGTCTTCTCTAATTTCGCCTGGATTACTTCGAATGTAGTTAATGCCATATTCTTCTTTAGATCTGTTGGCAAATTCTTGAAAACCTTTACCAAATGCTCTTAGATCGATGTAGAAAACATAGGTGTCTATCTCTGGGTGATGTTCTCTAATTAGGACAGCATCTTTTATTGCATACTTACAACAAATGCTAGAACAATAGGGATTATATCGCTGGTCTCTAGAACCCACGCACTGGATAAAAACGACTGATTCTGGCTCTTTACCATCAGAAGGTCTCAAAATATAGCCGTCTGTAGGGCCAGACGCACAAATAAGCCTTTCAAGCTCCATCGCAGTAATCACATTTTTGTATTTGCCGTATCCGTATGCGGTTATTGCTTTAGGGTTAAAAACATCAAAACCTGTAGCCAAAATTATCGCATCAACATTAAGAACGATCTCTTCTGGTTTTTCATCGAAATCTATTGCACCAGCCTCGCATAATTTTTCACATACTCTACATGTGCCTTTCTGGAAGAAAAGACAATTTTCTTCATCGATAGTCGTTAGCCTTGGCACGGCTTGTGGGAAAGGCATGTAAATAGCTTTTCGGTCGGCCAACCCCATCTCAAACTCGTTTGGTACTTTGACGGGACATTTCTCTGTACAAATACCACATCCAACACATTTGTCCTCTTTAACATGTCTAGCCTTTTTCAGAACCGCCACTTCAAAGTTACCTATAGAACCTTTAGCATCTTGAACTTCCGAGTATGTAAGTAAAGTAATATTGGAGTGACGATAGCATTCAGCCATTTTAGGCGCTAAAATACATATAGAACAGTCCATTGTTGGAAAAGTTTTATCAAGTTGGGCCATTCTTCCACCTATGCTGGGTGTCTTCTCGACTAAATAAACCTTGAAACCACGATCTGCTGCATCTAATGAAGCTTGAATTCCTGCGATTCCGCCTCCCACAACAAGAACAGATTTGGAGTCTTTCATGACGATACCTCATAACCGTTATATTTTTCTAAAATATGATTTATCGAAATCCTATGATCACGTATTTGTGGATCCGTCAACTTAAAACCTAATGCTATGCTAAGAAGCTCGGGAAAGTGAAAAATGGGTAGATTTAATTCTTCTTTAAAACGAGTTTGAATCTCACGTTGCCCCAAGTCAAGCTGTAAAAAGCAAAAGGGGCATATTGTAACAGCGCAGTCTACATTAGCCTTTTTCATAGCTTTAATTTTTTGGTTTATCAGACTTCTTGAGTATTTATCAAATGTATCTCGTATCGGTCCACCACAACAGATCTCTTTGCCATCGTAATCGATGACCTCCGCCCCCGTAGCTCTCACTAATTCGTCTAATTCATCGTAGCCTCCTACAGAACCGAAGTGTAGCATTTTTGGTCTAACTAAGTGACAACCCGGTTGTGTTGCAACCTTCAGATCCGTGAGAGGAGTAACAACAGCATTTTTGATTTTTTCAGGTCCTACATCTTCGTATAAAACGTCTATCATGTGTTTTATCTCTATCTCTCCCTTAAATTCTTTACCAATCTCTGAAAGTACTTCGTTTACTTGTCCCTTGATATCGCTGTTTTCCTTCAAAATAGTGTTTGTCATTAAAAGAGATTCGTAGCAATCAGAACATAATGCTAAGATATCAAGTCCCATCTCTTCTGCAATACAAAGATTTCGTGTGGCCAACGCAAGCCAACTGATATAGTCGAGTGACTGGATACCAAATGGTGCACAACAATTGGCTCCATGCATATCGACCAGCTCAACATCTAAAGTCGGTAAGATCTTTCTGGCGGCAAATTCATAACTAAGCTCTCTTGCAGGGACGAGGCAACCTATGAAAAAAGCATACTTCATTTTTACACCTCAGAAAACTATTTGTGTCCGATTATTTTGTCAAATCCCGTCTTTCTCAAAATTTTCAGAAGTTCCTCTGTGTCTGAGGGCTCTATCTCTGGCAATCCCATTTCTTGCCTTTGCTTTAGGATACTCTTTGTTGGATTTGAAATCTTTCCAGTATCGATGATATTTCCCCCTTGAGCTTTAATCCCCGGAGGTATGTGGCCTTCCCTTGCAGCGATATTTCTAATTGCAAATATCACTTCACCAACATCCGCACCTTGAGGACATTTATCAACGCAAGTGAAACAGGATAAACAGTACCAAGGTGTATTAGACAGGACTTCTTCCTTAAGACCGATAGTAATCATTTCCATTAATCGTCGGGGGTTATATCTTGAAGTTTGTCTTGCCATAGGACAACTACTTGTACATCTACCACATTGAATGCAGTCTAGGATACCCTTACCCCGAGGGGTATGTGCAACTATATGCATGAGTTTTGTGTCGTGTGAACTATCATGTGTTCTAGACTCGGTATCTTCTGATTTTGACATGGTTGATTCCTTCAATTATTTCGTTAGGAATTATTACCTTTCCTTGTAATTAACTATAGGCGATTCAATATATGGCAAAATTAGATGTGTGCAGATAAGAAATCTATTTTTTCTAATCAGTTGTGTTCTAACTAATTATCAGAACGTCTCACTTAAAACTTTTCTTTTTTATGCATAATATATGTTTAAAGTTTTTTCCTTCATCATGTTTTAAGCCATTTCATCTTCCCAAGGGATCTTTTCTTAAAGTATTTTACTATGTATTTAAGAATAATGATAAACATTGACATCCTCTCCGCCCTAAACAGTACTTGGCAAAGTAGGAGAGATAGAGAAAAATTTCAATTCAAAAAAACGACAAAAATAATAAAAGGGTGGCTTTCTCCAGAAAAGTTATGATAATCCTAAACACTCTAAGGAAAAAGACACCCATACGTACTAACATGTTCCACCTAAAAAAATGTTTCGCAGAACAAATCTTGAACAAGAACCCATTCTCCCTTCAAAGAGCTCCTAATTGTATATATAGCTGTGAACAAATGATGGAAGTCATCTGTTATGCTTCTTTAGAGAAGATCTCCATCAGCATGGCTTCTGACGACTTTAAAGAGGTGAAAGATTCTCCCAGCGGCCGGACTATTCGATATGCCCTCGAAAAGAAAATACCTCCCGAAATCGACACGATGGTCAATGATTATATCGTATCCACCCTCTCTTCACTGCCTCGATTCTCGAAATATAGAGAGAAGAAATCTGCTGTGGTTGCCATTGATTTTCACGATGATCCGTATTACGGAGACAAAAACGATCCCTATGTGGTGGGTGGAAGGCGGAAGCAGAGCACCAACCGCTTCCATCGGTATGCCACGATCTTCCTCTGTGAAAAAAGCCATAGATTCACTCTGGGTATGATTTCTGTGGATAAAGGCACTTCAAATTTAGAAATCGTCAAAATATTGATCCAACAGGCAGAAAGATTGGTGAACATCGGTATATTCCTAGGAGACGGTACGTTCTATAATGTGAGAGTATTGAGCTATCTGGAAAAGAAGAATATCCAATTTATCGTTCGTGGTCATAAGAACCAAGGCTTGAAACCCGTTCTTGAAAATTTGGAAGATCTACTGGCCGATGAGGGTGCTGCCAAATTTATACCCTATACCATGAAAAGTGGGAGGTTTAACAGGAACCTTCAAGTCCGCCTTTTGATCTACAGGCAGGAAGGAGAATTAAAAGTCTTAGTTGTAAACCAAAGCAGTAAATTACCCGCTAAAAAGGCGGTCCACAATTTTAAGATGCGTTTCGGCATTGATACTTCCTATAAGATGAAACACATGGTCAAGGGGTGGACTTGTTCCAAGAATCCATCTATCCGATCCCATCTCTTCGCCATGAGCCTGATGCTGTA
>JAECRX010000035.1 GCA_016292335.1 Candidatus Sifarchaeum subterraneum
TCAAGAACCATAAACTCGCTAAATCCATCAATGACGCGGGGTGGGGACAGCTGATATGTTTTACCCGATACAAAGCGGAGGAAGCTGGTACTTGGGTAGAACTTGTCGACCCGAAAGGAACAACACAGCGGTGTAGTAATTGTGGGAATGTTGTTCCCAAAAAACTCTCGACACGAATTCATAGATGTCCTCACTGTGGACTCATAATAGATAGAGATACCAATGCAGCTATTAATATATTAAAATCATATCCTAAATCAGGGCAGGAACTGCCCGAAGAGCCTGACAGACATGCTCCGTTGGGAGATGGATGAATCAGGAAGCCCTACCCGAAAGGACGGGGTAGTTCACTAGATGGTTTTAGCCACCAACAAATGTTGGTCTTGTGCTCAAATTCCTTAGGGAGGGAGGTAATTCAACGAACAACTTTCCTTTTGTTTTTTCTTTAATCAAATTTTTTAATTCATCTAGTTTATAGGTTTTTTCTTGTCGTTCGGCACGTAATCTAACTGAAATGGTCCCTTCACTGATTTCTTTGTCACCAATCACTGCAATGAATGGTACCCATTCCATTTCTGCTTTCCTTATCTTTTCGCCAAGTGTCTCGTCTCGATCATCAATATCTGTTCTGATTTCGGCTTGATTCATTTCTTCCATGATCTTTTGGCAATACTCTAGATGTCTATCGGATACAGGTAGTATTCTGCATTGGGTTGTAGCTAGCCATAACGGGAATTCAGGAACTCTACCTTCCTTTGTATCTATTGCTGCCTTCTCTAGTACAGCGTAAACTACTCGTTCAATTGCACCTGATGGAGAATCATGGAGAATCACTGGGTTGATCTTTGATCCATCAGACGCAACATATGTAATGCCGTATCTCTTGGCACTTTCTACGTCTATCTGAACTGTGCTCAAAGCTGCAGCCTTTTCAACTGAATCAACAAAATTGAATTCAAATTTTAAAATCCAATAGAAGTAGCGTCCAGGGAATAATTCAATAAGTGCTGGTTTTCCAGTGGCTTTTACCAGTGAGAGTATCCATTCTCTGTGTTCGTTAAAGAATTCATTAGTTGTTCTAAATGCTGTTTCGTATTCAAATCCTCCTATCTCCTCCAGGATTGATCGACATAAATGATACTGCTTATCAAATTCCTCCAGAGCCGCTGGTACGTCTGCGCAAAATGTGTGAAGATCAGGCATAGTAAACGCTCTTAAACGACGGAGACCGACAACTTCTCCTCGTTTTTCTCTTCTGAAAGAATACTTTGTTAATTCGTATATTCTCAAAGGAAGATTCCTATAACTTAGTGGCATATCTCTTACTAGAAAGAATTGTCCAAAATCTCCTGCATACCTCAGAAATAGGATTTTCTTCCCTGATTTCACTTGATATTGCCTTGCTGGGAAACGAGATACTTGTTCTCTGATAATTGGATTTTCAAGGCTATACATTATCGGAGTTTCTATTGGAATACCACCAAAGTCTATTACCCTCTGGTAAACATAATCCTCGATGATATTGCGCAACACGGCACCTTTCGCATACCATCTCAAATTGCCCGGATCAGCATCGATTTCATAATCGGCGATTTCATGTCTTTTCATGAGCGATATGTGTGGTGGTTCTTCTTTTTCCGTTCTCTCTTTCTTTACCTCATAAGCTATGAATTTCTTTAAATTCAAATGTTTCGAGAAATCAAAAGGTTTGTCCGGCTCTAAATCAGGACTTAATTTTATTAATTCATTGTCAGGCGTAAGGACATAAAAAGTGGATTCAGGGTGTTCTTCAACGACTATTTCTTTTTTTTCAGTTGGTATGATTTCTCTCAGTGTTTCAGCCCTTGGATGACCGATACAATCCATCTCAAAGCTCTTATACCAGCCAAACGGACTTTTATGGACGTTAAAACCTTTGGAAGATATTACTTTCTCTAGATTTTGCAAGATTTCGATAGCAGGACCGGGTGAGGCTAATGATGAACTTAAATGCGCATATGGATAAAGGATGATGTTTTTTTCATCAAGTTCACTTGCTAACTCTCCAATCTCATTTGCCGCACCTTCTACTATTTCATCTAAATAGTTTTCATCGTCCTCTTCCACTGTTATAAAAGCAACTAAGACGTTATCCTCCGTTTTAAACTTTCGTTTGTCTGGTGGGATTTCTTCGATTTTTTTTGCATCTGTTTTTTTGGTTGCTTCGTAGCTAAATCCTTTCGAATGTATCAGTAAGACCTTCAAACATCTCCTCTCCAAAACTTTTTTTGGAAAGTAAAAACAAATTAAGGAAGCATGAACTTCTGAGAAAAGAAGATATTGGAGGTTTTATTAAAAAATTTGGGTTTTCAGCTTTTGGAATTTCATTCTGAAAAGACACTTGGTTGTGTTTTTTAGTATTCACTGAATTCCTATAAAGCGGATTCATCCCAAGAAAAATGGACACTTAAGGGTTTCGCGATGATCTATACAGTGAATTACTCAACTATAGCAGTAATCTCGATTTTTTCTTCCTTTCTACGCCTTTTCCATTCTTCTAAAGGAATACTGAATTCCTTTTCGATCTTTGGACGGTGAATGGAATTCATAGCGCAAAATGGAATTATTTTGCCGCCTGGAACCCCATAATGAATTACACATCTTTCAACTCTTTTCAAATCGAAGTTATAAGGATCCATGAAGTGCATTGAACCGATTAGAATGGAATTTCTATGAAAATCTCCCAATTTGGAGAAAGAACCTTCACTAACTACTCCCTTGAGCAAATCTCTAAACATTTTGGATCTTTTTTTACGGAAGTGTCGTATTGCACCAATCATTCTAAATTTTGATTTTAGCTTATTGAGCCTTCCACCCTTTTCGAAATCTTTTACTATATTTTTAGCAGTACCAATGAATCCATCAATATTAATGAATTCTGTGATCGGATGGTATTTGCCATCATCTACGAAAACATAAGTTGCCATTCCGCAGTGAGGACTACAGGAAAACTCAACAGCGGGACGATCCGTATACAAACTTATGGCTCTCGCTAGTGGGGCAACTGTACTGCATGGAAAATAATCATCAACTTTAATCTTTCCATCGGTTTGTTCTTCGCATAAAAGCATAAAATCAGGGACGGTAATCCTCATTTCCTCAAGTTTCTCCCTGTCAATTCGGCCAGTGATCGAAACAGGTTGAAAGATGATTCCGCTGACGATATCGATGTTCTCTACTGCAAATCTGATTATATCTCCTACTTGATCATCATTAATCCCTTTTACTAACGTAGGCACAAGGACAATGCTGTGTAAGCCGACTTCTCTGCAATTTTCTAGGGCTTGTTTTTTTATTGGGAGGAGATTCACCCCTCTAGCAGGTATATAAGGTTCAGGTGTGACCCCATCAAACTGCATATAAATTGTACCCAAGCCTGCTTCATACAATTTTTTGGTATACTCAATATCTTTTGCAATTCGAACAACATTACTGGCGATCTCGATATGCGGAAAGCCAACCTCTCTAGCGATTTTAATTATCTCTGGAAGATCCTCTCGGACGGTTGGTTCACCACCAGCGAATTGTACTGCAGGACAAGGAGTAGGCCTATTTTCCCTTAAATTAATCAATATTTCTCTAATTGTCTCAATGTCGGGTTCATAGACATAACCTGACGCAGCCGCATTAGCAAAGCAGATTGGACACGCAAGGTTACATCTATTTGTGACGTCTATTAAACCTAAGCAGGTGTGACTTTTATGGCTTGTACAAAGGCCACAATCATTTGGACAACCTTTTTCGGCCTCTGTCCTTGGATTGTCAAAATGTCCCGTATACCAGTATTTTTCAACTCTCAGGAATTGATCTACGCTAGACCAATATGTATCCTTGAAGAATCCATGAGTTTCACATTTCTTTTCCATGATAACTTTTCCATCTTCCTCTTTAACCACGGCAGGAATTACTTGAAAACATTCTGGACAAATACTTTCGGTATCATATGGTAATGGCATCTGAATTTCACCCTTCACGTCTGTCCATGTATGTGTGAATTAATATCTTGAAATAAATAAGTTTTATAATTTTTAAAACTTGACACCACATTCAGATGTGGCTTTCAAGACGTATGAGAGTTGGGTATTTAAAAGAATTTTCCGATCTTTTCGAATATAAAAAGTAGGAAAAACAGTTTCTAACATAAAAGAAGTGAATTTTAAAACTCATGTCATAGTTTTTCCGATCCTTCCCACAAATACTCAAAATATTCTTTCGCATAATTTGCTAATCCTACATGATCACTCCAGATCCCTAAAGGGTGCCCTCCTCCTTCCTCTCCTAAGACTATCAAAACTTCTTGTCCATCAATTATCAAGCCACCACCATAAAGTTGCTCCCTAGCTCTTATTTCATTTGCTAAATTCTTACTAAAACCTTTCAAGTGTGTTTTTGCAAAGCTCTTTGATGTCAAGATGTAAACTTTGACACCTAAATTATTTAGCCTTTTAAAAGAAGGCTCAATTAGAGCAAGCTCATTTCCTGTGATTGCAGCAATAGATAAAAATACAGTTTCTCTGACTCTTTCCAACATATCATAAACTTTTGCAAGAATGTTTTTACTTCCTCGAATAATCCAGACATCTTGTCTTTCTAAGGAGCTCTGTTGCTCATAGTATGGTTGGAGCTCTTCCATCAGCAGTCTTTCACAGTTCTTCAACTTGTTCGCGTATTCAATCTTTACAACACTGACTACTTCACTTGGAGCTTTCGCCTTGTAATATTTTGGACGTTCTCCAGTTCGAATTTCTATCCAGCCTTTTTGCTCCAGTCTTTGTAGGACATCGTAAATTCTAGAATAAGGAACTTCAGAAGATATGCTCGCACTATTGGCGGTCATTGGACCATTTTTTACCAGAGTAACATAAACTTTTGCTTCATAGTCTGTTAATCCCATTTCTTTTATTGCTCTAAAACTTTTTTCGGACAAAGTGGAAGTCATTGAATTACCCTCACAGAATTCAAGATGTCGAAAAAAGATTAGGAAAGTATCTATTTTATATTTTCTTGCTTATCTTTCTAATTTTTGCTTTTAATAGAAGAAAATTGAACGTCAAAGTAGAATGAACATTCCTCCAAAGATAGCAATAATTCCTATAAAAATGCAAAAAAGTGAGAAATTTAATTTTTTGGCGATTTTGAGTAAAAAATCAATTGTTACTAATCCAACGAAGAAAGATACGCCGATCATAAGTAGCAAAACGGTAGGGTTAAAATTCATAAGTATTGGTTCCCCTGAAAACAAAAAATCAGTTAAAACTGCCAATATTACAATAGGAACCGACATGATGAAACTGTACTTTAAAGCATCTTCTTGATTGCACTTTAACCATAAAAATGTAGAAATGGTTACTCCGGAACGACTAATTCCTGGTAGAATGGCAAACCCTTGAGCTAAACCAGCCACTATAAAATTTCGTAGAGATAAATCTTCAGCGCTTTTTTTACCAAATTTTTGATTTGATTTAAAAAGTATGATACCTGTTGTAATTACCAAAATTCCAATTATAATCGTTGTGATTTCTCCATAAATTAAGATAAAAAAAGACTTAATCAAAAAATACAAAGGAAGAGCCACAATACCTGTAGCTAAAGTAGCAATTATGATATAATTCCGAATTCTCAGATCATGAGCGCTTTTCGGTAGTATTAAAAAGAAAAATTCTCGGCGAAATTTGATAAGAGCAGAAGCCATTGTGCCAAGATGTAACCAAATCATCAACGAGAAGGCAATATTTGGATCTATATCGAAGAAAAAAAGAGTAAATAACATTCCTTGCCCTTGACTGCTAATAGGTAGCCATTCGGTTATACCTTGTAAGACGGCTACAAGTATATATTCAATTTTCATTTCTGATCAGCAAAATCTTCTTGTTTATTGGTAAAATACATTGTATTCTTCGTGATTCTAATTTCTTCTTCTTCTATTACTTCTCCAGGCTTCTTGAATTTTATTTTTTCTTCTCTTATTTGGCAACGGAAGTTCTTCTTTGTGTTATAAAAATATCTAGCATAACTTTAAATAAATGAATGGCTTATGAAAGAGATTGAAGAGTTATGTGCAGTAAAAAGAAGCACTTAAAGTGACCAGAGCTCGCCAAGAACCACGTCCTAAAGGACGGAGCTTGAGCTTAGCTTGAGTGGGTATGTCTTGTAGAGTCGCAAGGCATAAAAACTACGTTAGAGGGGAAAGCTGAAGTTGCACCTTGGGATGCACGCCCTAGCCCCAAGCTCTGCAATCTCTATGGGAAAAAAGCTATTGCTAGCACCGAGATGGCTACTACCATTCTGACAAGAGGGAATAACATCTGTAGAATGCATACCTCCCTCAACATTGGCGAAGGGCAACCTAACCCCTTTGTGAATCTCCTCAAAGGGATTATCCCTGTGGAAGGATTCTTATGAAAAAATTGCTTTGGTTATTCATTTTATGTCCTTTGATATTCCAACCTCCGATAGCTTTAACTGATAATAATTGGGTAGAACGAGATGATTTAGAATATTATCGTCTAGACCTTAGAGACGTTTCTGAATGGACGATGGCAAATCACTATACCGGAAAAGATCCATATTATTCAGATTCCAAAAAGTCGGAGCTAATCTTCAAGTATACCCTTAACAACACATTCTATAAAACATATTCCA
>JAECRX010000233.1 GCA_016292335.1 Candidatus Sifarchaeum subterraneum
CCAAATGTATGATTAAGAATCTTTTTTTCAGACAAAGAAAAAAACCTATTTGAGCTAATAAAAATAGAAAAGGACCAAATATCCTTACTGCATTTGCTACGTAAAATAATACCGATCCATGGCCGTATCTATATGTTGTCATTTGTTGTGCTGAAATGTAAAATGATGGATCAAAATAAGGAGAAATCCATGAAAAAGGTTTTCCGATTATACATCCCGCTATAATTGGGGAAGAAAGGAGAAATGGGATAATTTTAAGTCTTTCTTTTTTGGGTGTCACAATTATCCAAATTGGCAAAAATATTAGTCCTTCCAATCTAGCTAAACAACTCAATGATATAATTAAAGAAGAGGTATAATATTTTTTAGAAAAATAAAAATAGGTTGCAGTAACTATCAAAAGTGAAAATAATGGCTCTGTGAGTGCTGAATGTGCTAAGAGTAAAAAGTATGGTGCAAAAGCTGTTAAAATCATAGCTATTAAAGAGAAATCTCTATCTATACCTATTTTTCTAGCCAAAAAATAGGTCATGAAACAACAAGCAGTTGAAATAAATGCATTCATTATTTTAAGGGTCAAAAGTCTCATTTCATTGCCTAAAATTAAAAAAGTTATTGCAGAAAACAAAATGAACAACGGTTTAGCCCATTGATTTATAAAAATGTTGGGACGGGGATTTTGGACAGCTTCCAAAGCCCAAAAGTATCTTACATAACTGTCATGATATAATGCTCCAAATGAATGGAAACCATACCATAAAAAGACAGATAGAATAAAGATAGAACATATAATGACATAAATCTCATCGACAAATTTGAGTGAATTCAATTTTTTAAAAATTGTTTTGACAGACAATTCTCTTTCTACCAGATGATTGATTTAAAATGACTTTCAAGAATTGGTATTCATATTTTTAAGTTAATCTGTGAAAATAAACTTTAGTGGTAATGAGAGTTCTACTCTTCCACTTCTTCTGTGTATCGATAAAAAATGCCCCCTCTGTTTTCACACCTGAAACCCACAAGAAACTTAATCGTTACTTCTTTAATTATGCTTTCTAATCACACATACAGCCAGAATTATAAAACCAAAGAAGAAGGAAGAACATGGCAACGATACACCTTGTTCTGCCTTATCTTTTGCCTTCCCAGCCTCAGTAACTGCCCCAAAATAGTTGCCATTGTTGTATTCTTGCTTCGCTTTAGCTAAATCATCTTCAGCGTCTCCTAGGAAAATGGATCTCCAAGTACCCTTTGCATTCTCTATTGCTTGTTCAGCTTCTGCAATTGCAATCGATGCTTGGTCTTTTGCAGCTTTATCAGCATAAGTTTTAGCATTATTTGCCGAACTAGTCGCACCTTGAATGTTATCTTGAGACATTTTATCAAAAGCGTCTACTAGCCAATATCTTGCAGTTTCTAAATCGCTTTCAGTTGCTGTAGTAGTAAAACCATGGTTTTTTGCCTCATTAATAGTCATTGATGCATATTCAACCTTCTCCGATGCATCAAGTATATTGACTATTTCAGGGGAGGAAAAATCTGACTTAGATGCCGTTGCTTTAGCCAAATTCATTGAAATGCTAACTGAACCTGGAGCTCCATAGTAATATCCCGAGAAAAGGATATCATAAGTTCCTAATGGTTCTAAATCACTTCCTTTGGCTCTAAGTAGGTGTTTGTTGTCTCCTAGTTTTCCAAAATATTGATCTGGCTCGGTATTCCCCCAAGTCGGGTCTGCATAAATCCATCCATAGTTCTGAAGATAAAATTCTGCCCATGTGTGAAACTCAAGACTCCCATTAGGGACAGAACCTATAATAAGTCGAGCGGGCACACCTACTGCTCGACATAATGCGATAAAAAGTGTAGCAAACTCGGTACAATCTCCTTTTTTATTTTGTAATCCATAGACCGCTCCATGCTCTTCTCCCTGAAGTTCATATTCGAGTTCTGATGCCACCCAATCGTAAATCAATTTTGCTTTATTATATGGATTTTTTTCGTTTCCTACGATACTATTCGCTGTGCTGATTATCTGTGAATTATCACTCTCTATGCGTGAAGAAGGTTTAGTATATTCTTTGAAAATTTTAGAATTTGTGTCATATCCCCCCACATTGTTTGGATCAATTGAAATATCGGCTGAAAAAGTGGCTACTAGATAGGTAATTTCCACATTAAAAGACTGGCTTACAGAGCCAAAATTTAACTCATAGTAATTGTTATCTACATCGTCTGTAATAACCTCTTTACTATAAGAAACACTAGTAGTAATACCTTTTAACTCAACAAGTTGATTGGGAGCCCAAGACTTGTACTTTACAATGGTAATAGTAATTTTACTAACGGATTGACTAATTTCGAATTCAAGCGTGTCAATTACCTTATAATAATCCACTGAACTAATTGAATAGTTTGCAGAAAAAGATTGAGTTTGATAGACATTTTCAGCAGTATAAGATGGATTGGGAATAGAAATGAGAGAAAAAATGATTATTAAAAAAATAATTACAGGATGTAACCTCCTCATAATTCTTCACTTCACTCATAGGTTTAAAATGAATTTTTTACAAAAAAATTTAAGATGGTAGTTTAATACCGCCATCAACAAATTTTAACCTTATTGGTAATTCTAGGAAGGGATTGGGGTTCTATAATTTTTACTTCCAACGTAAGAACCCTACGATACCACCAAAATGAGCTAATTGAATCCCACTTTCGGTATCATCTGAAAATTCTACAGTTTCTATATTGGTTTCTTTCACTAAATCAAGTATCTCTCTCGAAACAATTCCGGATTGAATTAATACTTTTTCCACTTGCCCATTTTTAAGAGCTGCTAATACTTCATTTTCTCCGTAAACAACGTTGCCATCTTTCATTAATTGCTCTAAGAAGGTATCCCACTCTTTTTTCTCAATGCCCAATTTAGTTTCAGTTTCAAGATCCGCAATTTGTTTCAGTAGAGTTCTTACACCGTGTTCATCCATCAAATCCGCAGTCAGAATATCATCAGATATTTTATCCCTCAGTCTATAATCAATGTCTTCTTTATATTTTCTCAAGAAATCTTTTGTTGTTAGAACATTTCCCCCAAAATAAATTCTCTTTAGATCTCCATTTAGTGGTAAAAAGCTTTCGTTAATTTGTCTTATGACTTTTTTGAAAAATTTTGATTTTTGTTCTTCTCTAATTCGTTCAAAGCGTCGTGCTGATTGACCACCTTTTCGGTGTTTTCTCATTATATATCCTTTTACATCGAATGTTTCTCCGATCCTTGTACCCCTGATAATTGCCAAATATGCCTTTCCCAGTTCAAGTAAGATAACACCAATTATTTCTGAATCGGCATCGTTTTCTTTCTTCTCTGGAAAAAATCTTTTATGATCTTCTTCGATATCTTTCTCTCTATGATCTTTGATTTTTTCTTTTTTCTCTTCCAATTGTTTAATTTTAGTTTTTAGTTTATGAGTTATCTTTTCTGACGTAATCTCACACCTCTATCTTATTTTGAATTCATACTTCATATACTTTCTTGAATTCTATTCTCTAAGAAATTTTCTCTAAACCACATTGATACAAATGTTACGATTACGTCATCGAAACATTTCTAAATGAAAAATTTCGTCTGACTAGTGAGTTATAGATATCATCGCGTGAAAAATAAGTCTTGCAGTTTTAATAAATACAAATGTGATAAAAATTAGTTTAGTAATTAGACCAGAAACAAAAAAAGATTATGATGCTATAACAGAAATCAATAATTTAGCATTCAAGCGAGAGACTGAAGGAAAATTAGTTCAAAATCTCAGACAAAATCCTAATTTTGTTCCAGAACTTTCTTTAATAGCTGAAAAAGATAACAGAATAATTGGGCATATATTATTCTATCCAATAAAAATTAATGAAGACAATTTAAAACATGATTCTTTGGCATTAGCCCCAATGTCTGTTCATCCTGACTATCAAAATAAAGGAGTAGGAAGTAAATTAGTACAAGAAGGCCTAAAAAGGGCTCAAAAACTGGGATACAAATCAGTAATTGTTTTAGGACACCCAGATTATTATCCTAGATTTGGATTTAAACCCGCAAGTAATTGGAACATCAGAGCCCCATTTGAAGTACCAAATAAAGCTTTTTTAGCATTGGAACTAAAAAAAGATGGACTGAAAGATATCACTGGGACTGTTGAATACCCAAAAGAATATATTGATGTATAAATTTGATTAAAGTCTCAATAAATGTTCAAACATATAGATTAATTCTCAATTTGAGAATTGACATTATTAATAACATCCCGACGAAAAACAAAAAAAGGGAAAAAGAGTGAAATAATAGAGAAATAGAGTGATTTCGTATTAAAATCGATGATTTTTTGATGATACTCAAATTTCTTTCCCTAAAGAAAAATATCGAGACAATCAACCCGTCTGGAAGGTAAAGAGTTGCAGAGTGACTTTATTTTTCAAAAATTGACACTGAAGAATTTCATGCTGCATAAAGACACAGAAATTGCATTAGGTAAAAGACCGTTATTGTTGATTACAGGAGCTAATGGTTCAGGCAAAACACAAATTATCGATGCATTAATTTTGTGTCTCGGATTCATCCCTAGAAGAGCCAAAGTAAAAGGATCAGGGTCTTTGATTGGAAATTTTGACAGGACGGCAAAGGTCGTTTTAGAATTAAATAATTCTATGAATAATAATGATACCAGATTCTTTACCACATCTGACGCAGATTTGAACAGATTGGCAGATCGTGATCAGATTTTCATCGAAGCTAAAGTCTACAAAGATGGAAGAACAGTTTATAGCATAAACGGATTTCGCGCAATAGGTGGACGTAAAATCACACGAAGAGATATCCAAGAAATATTTCGATCGTTGAATATCAGAGGGGACAACCGGTTAGCTTTCACCGAAGAGGGATCCGTAGACGTATTTGCAAGTGAAAGCACCAAAAACAAACTAAATACCATCCTGGAAATTGTCGGTCTGAAAAAATATAAAGAAGACATAATTGAGGCGGAGAAAGAAGTAACCAGTCGTATCCGCGAAACGGAACCCCTGAGGAAGAAATTATTAACAGAGGAAAAGTATCTGGACGCATTAAGCGAAAGTTTAGAGCAAATAAAACAAAAGAAGAGACTTGTTAAACTTCTTGAAGCATTGGAAATTGAATTGGCATGGTCTGAAGTAATGGTAGAAGAGAAAAAAAGGAATCTGATTCAAGAGGAAATCGATTTAAGAAATGAAAAGAGTCAAAAGATTTCCAAATCTTTAGAACAGGTCGAAGAGGGCATTATCAGAAAAAAAGAAGACCTGCAACTAGTGTGTAGTCGAGCAAATGAAAAAGAACAGTTAATAAATCATACTTTTCAAGAAATTTCTAGATTGGAGAGTGAGAAACAGAGCGAACTTGAGTCAATCAAGCGATCAAGCAATCGTACGCAGGAATATACGGAAAAAATTGAATCCTTAGAAGACAAATTAAAGACGATTACTGAAGGAGATCCAACAAAAAATATACAAAAAATTGAAAAAGAAATAGAAGAGGTTCAAATAAAAATAGATGACATAAGAGAAAAATATTCTAAGACGAAGAGGAAACTAGATGCTTTGAAAACCCTAAAAACTACCAGTGATGAAAGAAAGGATTCTGAGTTTATCATGACACACTTTGAAAAGGAGCTGCTCAACGCCAGTATGATATTAAAAAAAGAACTAGATAAAAGAGGGTTATCCAACAGTGTCATAGGTCCAATATACACATTAATAGATGTGAAGAGAGCACATGAAGAGTGGAGAAACGCAGTTAAAACGTTGATTGGCAGACATTTGTATACATTCATTGCGTTAGATAGAGACGCATTGAAAAAAGCAAAAAAAATCTACGACGCAAAATGGCCTGACCGAAAACCCCCGATTATCGTTGCGCGACTTGATAAAAATGATAGAAGAGAAATGTATAAAGAAGAACATTCTCCAAAACTCCCTCCAACCGTTTATGATTGGAGGATAAACCGGATTAAAGGACATGGATTAGCAGTATTCTTTTTGAATAAAGTTATGAAAATTATCGTTGCTCGACTTGATAAAAATGGTAGAAGAGAAATATATAAAGAAGAACATTCTCCAAAACTCCCTCCAATCGTTTATGATTGGGGGATAAATCTGATCAAAGGACATGAATTAGCAATATTCTTTTTGAATAAAGTTA
>JAECRX010000234.1 GCA_016292335.1 Candidatus Sifarchaeum subterraneum
CCATTGAAAAATTTTGAGTTAGATAGACATCCTATCGAATACAGGGAAGATCCTTTAACAAAAAAATGGTGTCGAATAAATATAGAAAGAACCAAAAGAGTAATTCAAACTTCAAAAGTTGAAGAAGAAGCCCAATTTTTCGAAGAAATCATTGATAAATCAAGAGCGACGTGCTTTTTTTGTCCCGAAAATATTGAATCCACCACTCCTCAATTTCCACCCGATCTGGATATTCCAGATGGTAGAATAAGGAAAGGGGAATTTACATTATTTCCAAATCTATATCCATTTGGAGAGTATCATGCAGTTGGAGTGGTCTCTAAGGCTCATTTTGTAGGATTGAATAAAATTACCCCAATCATGATTTCAAATGGAATTGAAGTGTGCATCAACTTTTTCAAAAAGGTCTATAATAATAGAACAGAAGTCAAATATCCTATGATTTCAATGAATTACCTGGCACCTGCAGGTGCTAGTATAATCCATCCACATTTTCAAGTTTTAATTAATTCGAAACCAACTAGAGAAGTTTCAGATTTACTTGAACATAGTAAAGAATATTATAATTTAAACAAAAGCAACTATTGGAAAGATTTAGTCGAGATTGAAAGAGAAAAGAACCAAAGATATGTAGGAAAAAGTGGCTGTATTTCTTGGTTAGCTAGTTATGCACCATCAGGAAATAATGAAGTTATTGGGATAGTAACCGATCCCATTTCCTCCATTACTGATCTAAGTTCATCACAAATCAATGATGTTGCCACAGGACTATCCAAAATTTATAAAAGCCTATGGGAAGTATTTGGTGTTCGTAGTTTAAATATGACAATATTTTCCGGCCCCATTGATGGAAAATATGAAAATTACTTCTGCCTAAACCTTAAAATAATTACAAGGCCAAAGATGAGATCCTATTACACCAATGACACCGCATTCATGGAAAGACTCCATTATGAACCTGTGATTGAGACATACCCAGAAAATATTACAAAAAGACTAGCAGACTTTTTCAAGAACCCCATCTTGAAGGACGGAGCTTGAGCCTAGTCTGAGTGAGTATATCTTGTAGGGTACAGGGTATTAACATAGTTTTAAATTTGCATTGCGAATAATCATTTACATCAAAACAAGCGAGAATGCTCCCTCCCTTCAGGGGGCAGATGAATGGCGACGTTTCCCATGATATATTATTAACTTGCACAAAAGTCGAAAATAGAAGGTGCATCATCTGGATAAAAATTGTCTAATTCTTTAATTTCAACACAAACTTTGCCAGTAATTCTATGAATTGATCTAGGAATTCTCAACAATCTACGTGTATCAATAGTTACCTTTCTATCGATTCTAGGATATCTTGAAACAACAATAGCATTTACTAAGTGGGTTGGATTGATTTTATCTGGAACAACCTGCAAATAATCTTCGATTTTGAAATCTTTTTTTTCTAAAACGTAGCTCTTTATGTTTTCAATGTCTTTTTGGCTAAATTTCAATTTTTTTAGCTCATCAACTGTGGAGTGAATAAAGTAAGATCGGCTTATCCAAGAAAAAATTCGATCTCGAAGAGACTTTGCAAATCTGGGGATTTCTACAAATTGTGGTGACAATCTTTCGTCGTGGGGCAGTAGATTTAGATAATCAATAATAGCTGCCCTTTGATCTTGATCTAGAAATTTAGAAAACTCATCTTTGATCCAACAATGAACCCCACGTCTACCACTAAAAAACCATTTTAGCTCTTTAAATCCGAAGTCAAGCCTGAGTGTTTCATCGAGAAAAACCATTGCATCCTGGATCAATGACCAACACTCTTTACAAAATTGGTCTGCTCCTCTGCATCCACATTTTCTTACACTGTCAAAATCATCAAGATCTATATCAAAAACTACCTCTCGAAAAATCCAGTTTAGTTTCTGAATAGGATTTTCCTTACTTGGGCCCCTATCATAAACAGCACCGATATAGGCCTGAAAAACACCTTTCTCCCCCAAGAATTTAACCAGCTCGGTGGGGGTTTTAAACGAAAGATTTCGAATAAATATGTTATTTCCTAAGTCAAATCCGAATTCTCTAGTTGAAAATCCGGATAATCCAATTAAATTAACCAACGGTTCAATTTCAAAATGATTTGAATAGTATCTTTTCAACAATTCCTTGGTAACATTCCTATCTTCCTGCACGATCAAAAAATCTCCAATTATTATGCATTTACTAAATTGCCTTTCTTCTCATGTGAGGGCTTTTTTTTAGTGATTTTAAGTGCTTTCCGAACATACGCGATAGGGTGATGAATGGCCTTTATTTGGACATCATATTTCAGATTAAAAAAAGTTTTACATGCTTGTCTCGGTTTTTTCCAAACTATAGATTCTTTTAGAGCATTAAACTGAACATCAAAATCTTTTTCTACGTTTTCTTGAGGAATTTCTTTCTTTACAATTTTTTCGAGTTCAGCAACAGATTTTTTTGCAAAGGAACAATAGTAAGATCTTATGATTGTCGAACATTTGGGGCAATTATAATCTGTTTTTGACCCTTCTAGACCATACATATGTCGAATAAGGTATCCAACTCTATTTTTAAATTCTTCAAAATTTAGTCCTATGTTGTCCACAGAGTTTTCATACCAAAACTTCGTTTGTTGCTCTAAAGACATGCCCAATTTTTTTAAGAAAAGTCCTAATTGAAGACGTTCTTCATGTGATAAATGGCCCTTGTTCAATAGTATTCCATACAAATCACGCATACACAAGGGAAAAAGGTCTGTACGATGATATAATTCATGACCCACAGGTACTTTCTCTGTTCCTTCAGTTGGTTTATGAATAATTTTTTTCAGATCGGTTTTGATCGTCTTGATAACTTTCAATAAATGAAAGTCATCTATTTCTTTCTGTTTTAACTCTTCGAGCTTTGAAAGTAATTTTTTCTCAAAAGCACGTTTTACAGAAATTCGGAAAACAAAGAGCGGACCTATAGCAAATCCATTGTAGAGCAACGCTCTTTTTTTTCCAACTACCTCTGAAACTTCCGTGAAATGTATACCAACAAACTCTGAGAGGGATCTTGGCAACTCTTCTTTTTTTTGCGTTTTCCACCTATATGTGAATTTAGGCCTAACTAGAGAAAATTTCTCTGAAACATTTTGTCGAAATTTAACTTCTAAACTCGAAAGCAAGTCTACATTTTTTTCTCCAAATAAACTTTTCATTATACTGATTTTTTCTAGCAAAGAGCCTCTTTCAAATCTGTAATCGAAAAGATCCCCTTCCATCTCAAGAAACCATGATAATAACCTAGGATCATCCGAAACAGAAATTCTAAGTAAGATGTGGCCTGCAATTTCTTCGATTATTTTTTTTTGCCACTCATCTTCACCTAGGTAATGGGGTTTAGTCAGAAGCCATTTTTCTCCTTTTAGGAATTTTTTTATTCTTTCTTTGACGAAGAAAACTGCCTCTCCAGGTTTCAATTCAAGTTCTTTTTTTGAAAAAGTATACCACAAGGGAAGTTCAGTCAACAATTTACCTCCCAAAGGAGGGTTCAATGCGTTATTTTTGGTGATTAATTTTTCATAACATCAATTAGAATTTTATAATTCATATCTGAGATCTTCTACTGTTTTTCTTAAATTTTCTAAGTCCACAGTAGACTCATTAATTTCCTTTTTAAGACCATTTCTCCTTCTTTCCAATTCATGAACTTCTAACGTTAATTCGGCGTTCTTTTTTTCCAGAGCATCAACTTTCGAGGTTAACTCCTTTATCTTTTCTATTTTCAATCTTACCTCTTCTTCTTTCTTCATGAGAGCTTGTAATCTCGTATTTCTTGCTCTAATCTCACCTTCGAGTTCTGAGAGTTTTTCTGATAGATCTTTTATGAGGTTTTTCTGCTCTTTTTGAATATTTAGAAAATTTTCATCCCATGTAGATTTTTTTTGTGAAATTTCTTTTTCCAATTCTTCACGTTCTAGTTGTAGCTTTTCGAATGATTTATAAAAATCGGCAAGAGTTGCCTCTTTCTTTTTGATCTCTTCTGCCCATCTATCCAATTCTCTATTTTTCTTATCTAATGATCTAGCGGCTTTTATGATCCTCTGTTCTTGCTCATAAAGATCTCTTCGCTCCTTTTCCATTTGATCGATTCTAGCTACGATTTCATCTCTAAACCCAGACAATCCACTTTCAACGTCTTTGAGTTCATCTAATCTTGAAGTGATGTTGATAAGAGTTTCTTCAAAAATACTATGCAAATTAGTTATATTTTCTTCCCTCCTGCTGACAGATTCTGTCCGTTGATTTAGATCTTGTTCGCGGCTAACTAATTCGTTATCTCTTAGCAAAAGCCTCTTTTTTTCAGTTTCTAAATCAGAAAGTTCGGTTTTTTCTTTAATGATCTTCTCTTGTTCTTCACGTATGCTCAATAAAGAGGAATGAAACGATTCTAAAAATTTAGCAGATTTTTCATTTTGAACACTTAATTTTTCAAGTTCAGTAAGTACTCCTTCATTTAGCTTCATCAGTTGTTTATCTTTCGAATCAATAAATTTAATTGATTCATCTATCCATTTGTCTTTTTCCCTCATATCTGAGAGGTTTACGTATATCTGTTTCGCTTCATCTAAAACTTGACTGATTTGTCGTTCAGTTGTCGCTAATTTTTTTTCTCTCGACTCAATACTCTTTTCTCTCTCTGAAATTACCTTTATTTCAGCCAATATCTCTGTTAATACCCTATCAATCTTGTCTAAAATCAAAGACTGTAATTTAGGAAGTTCTTCTTCTCTCATAAGTGTTAAATCATCAACTATTTTCTCGATTTCTTTTTTCTTAAACATCTTGATGACCTCTTCTGCTACTCACGAAAAATATGGAACGTTTTTGTTCCCATTATAGGACTAACATCATCTCCTGAGATATAAATTTCCCCTTGAATCTATGCTCAGAGGCATCTCCACTCATCTCTCCTCCATTTTTCATTCTTTATTTCATGGGAGATTAGAGAAGGGGTATTCTTTTCTTTCAAGTACCTTTCGTCTTATAAAAATATGACTTATTTTTATACGGCAGGTGGTAAGCTATTGAGTAAAAATCATCTCTTGTTGTTTGTTCGGATACAGGCGAAATTTGTAGGCGCTATTCATCACAGTAATATAGCCTCACAATGTATTAAAACCCTATGGGTCAAATAGAGTAAGAAACAAAAGGGGACGGGAGATTCGTCCCTCCTACAAGGAGGGTGTATTCTCGCCAAGGGCATGATAAATCCAATAATTCAGGGATATTCTGAAAATTTTCGTGGTCTAAGCTTTGGGTTAAGTTCTTCAAAGAGATTATTCTTCATTGTTAGACTTTTCATTACCATTAGGCTCTTCATCCATTGCGGATTCTTCTTCTGGTATTTTCTCTTCTACTTTGGATTTCTCTAATTTTTTCTTATTTACTTTCAAAACATCTCTTATCCTCAATAGCTCTTTTTTTAACTCATCTTCAATCATCGGCTCTTCTTCGATCACTAATTCTTCTTCTACCACCGGCTCTTCTTCGATCACCGGCTCCACAGTCACTAACTCCTCTTCAATCATCGGTTCTTCCTCTACCACCGGCTCTTCTTCAGTCACTAGCTCCTCTTTTCTTTCAAGTCTGATTGAAATATCTTCAATTAGAGCAAAATAATCTTTTAAATCAATTTGGAGGTCCTCTATTATTTGTTTAAGGTAACCCTGAAATTGACTAAGATTTGACTCAAGTTTCATCAAGATTTGTGAGAGATTTGTTATTTGATTTGTGAGGTTTACCATCGTGTCAACAGAAAGTTTGTAATCCAGTGATGAGCGAATTTTCAATTCCTCGTATTTTTCCGCTATTTCAGAGACAGTTCGTTCAATACTTTCCATTTTTTCCTCTGTTATGTCTCTAAGTGTTGACATTTCGAGCATATGTTTGGCTTGAATGGTTTCAATCTCTCTTTTGAGAGACTCAATTGTTGATTCATCGAATGACGTTGAAGGGTTATCTTTTTTTCCGAAAGTATTTCTTTTTTCGTCTGAGTGATTCATAAACATTCCCCACCGCAAGGAAACCACAAGAGTCATCCAGTAGAGGAATGGCGATATTTAATTGTGCCAACATGCCCACTTCACACCCGTGTTTCTATCGATTAATGTTACCTTCTGCTCCGATACTGTGCTACCCTCTTATCGAAGACACCCACAACACTTATGCGTCCGGCTATACCCACGATCCAACTCCTGAAGGCCTTATCCGTTATTCGGGCCTCTACATAATCGTCTTTTCTCAACCAGCGACTTTTGGCCGTTCCGGCATAAGCCAGTCTTATACAGCCTTTTCTGCAATTTTGTTTGTGTAAAGACCTTCTGATCCAATTCAGTCGCTGTCAGTACATGAATACGGAGGGACTATCGATATTGCTGTCATAGAACCCACAAATCAGGGCGACAGCGTCCTTTTCGTAGCTTTCAGGTCAGATCGCGTATTTCTGGTGGGGGGAGTCTCCTTAATGCCGCAGCCTCCCATCCTTGATACAGGATGGGAACTTTTTGGAACACCATTCACCTGATCTTTCGTGTAAACTGGATGCTCATTCTCTCATTCTTTTGTCCTTTTCTTTATGATATTTCCTCCATAAGCGGTTTAAATCGTCATATCTTTCCAAGATTCTGTTTTTTCGCACCATGGATATTTTTGTACCTTAGGACGGTAAATAATAAGGGTTAGCATTAAGAAATTTCAGAAAATATCCAAAATACTATAATTACAAAAACATTAAAATGCTTTTGAGAGTGTATGCCGGAAATGGCATTAATTTTGGGAAGTGGAAGAAGAATTGGATAAGAAATTCGATAGATACATTACTATTGACAAAATAGATTATGTAGTTAGCAGGAAAAAAAAGAAAAAATACGAGTGTATTTTCTGTGAAATAGCTAAAAGAAATCCAGATGTGAACCCAAATATTGTTTACGAAGATGAAAAAGCCATGGTGATATTAAATATTTATCCATTCAACCCTGGACACTTGATGGTTATCCCAAAAAAGCACTTAGAACTTTTTGAAGAATTAATCCAGGATGAAATGAACTATTTGATGAAATTAACACAGGCATCAGTAGAGTTATTAAAAAAAATATATGAGCCAGAAGGGTTCAATATTGGTATAAATCAAGGGGAAGCCGCAGGTGCCAGCGTATTACATTTCCATATACACGTCGTTCCGCGATATGAACACGAATTTGGATTCATGGAAGTAGCGGGTTCAAGAGTAATCGTTGAAGAAACAGAAGATACGCTAAGGAAACTGAGGACGCATGCTCATGAAATAGAAAGATATCTTAAGGAATAGTTTTTTTATCAATCTGCCTTTTCTTTTTGTGAAATATTTTTAAATGCTCTACATTTTGCTCAAAAAAGATATTGCACGAAGGATAAAATCCTTATCAGAATCATGTGGAAAATCTATTTTTTCAACCAAACTCGGTGCATGTTTCAATTTCCAAGGTTCGCGGTTATCATAAGCTTCAATAGCATTTTGAATTATTTCAAACATGGGATGATCAGTTATCTGATCTTTATTATCACCAGCCTTTTCCACTAAATCTAATAAAGAATCTAAAGCCTTTTTCGAATTGTCCAACAATAGAAAAGACAGAGATGCGCAGCCTAAATTGATGGCCACATCGTTGTAGAGACCCATTTCTAGGAACTTTTCAGCAGCATTTAAACACTGATTTGCCTTTTCTGTGTATATTTCTTTCCTGGAAGTTGGAATTTTGATTTTTTCGTTTTCCTCCATAGTTTCTAGAACCGTTGTTCCTTTTTTTCTTACTTCATCAACTTTAGAAAATAATTCTTCTCTGAATTCTGTATATCCTTCTTTTTCTAACATTTCGTCAATGGCAGAAATGTCAACAGGCGGTTCAGTAGGTGGCGGTGTGGGCAACTCCTCTGATAAAACTAAGCGTTTCAAATCTCTAATTTTGAACGAGAGTTCTATGGGAGATTCTATCTTGTCTTGAAATTTTCCTTCTTCAAATAAGTGGCGAACTTGCTCCAATTCAAAAATTGCTGTGCCTTTTTCCTCTTTTTGTAAATAAAATTCAGAAGCTTTTATTCTACACTCTATCGCTCTCTCATAATTTCCAATAATGACAAAATATGCAGATGCTTTAATAAGTTCATCTAATCCGGTTTCATCTCTTTCATCTAACTTTTTGAGTGAAGAATACATTAGTTCAAAAGCCGTTGAGCAATTTACGAAATAGTTTTCATTAGAACAGTTATTTTGTGCAAAATCATCTGCTAAAATGACCTTTTGAATACTACAGATATATGAATCATCCCTTTTTTCAAGATATTTACATTTCTTTTTAAGAAAGGAGAATATTTTCTTCGCCATGTAAGATCCGTCCAATCTGAAGTTTTGCAATGAGTTTCATTTAATTTTACGCTTATAAAAATAAAATGTCTTTTTAACTTACAGAGAAATTGTTTAGTTTGAATAAATAGTTTTATTCATCCCATGTATTTACCTGCCTTGATTTATGCTTCTTCTTTTTTTTCAAGATACTTAAAAATACTTTCTTCTGAAATCGGTCCTTTTCTTAAGATTTTATAAGGAGTAACAGTGAGGTCAAGTATTGTGGAAGGTTTTTTCTTTGGTAATTCACCCACATCTAAAATCAAATCAATTTTTTGTTGAAAATATTCAACAACCGTAGATGCATTATATGCATCAGGTTTTCCTGATAAATTCGCACTTGTAGCTGTGATTGGAAGGTTTGTCATTTTTGAGAGTAAAATTGGAATAGGATGATCAGGGATTCGGATTCCCACAGAAGGCAAATTTGCTGTCAGAATATCTGGAACAACTCGCTTTTTTCGTAAAATTATTGTTAAAGGACCTGGTAAAAATTTTTTGGCTATTTTAATAGCAATCTCATCGAAATATGCATATCTTTGTGCCATTTCGATATCTGAAACGCATAAATGGATAGGTGAATGTTTAAGCCTTTTCTTTATAGAAAACACTTTTTCAACAGCGACTGTGCTTAGAGCATTTGATCCCAGACCGTATGAAGTGTCAGTAGGATAACAAACTAGTTTGTCCCTCTTGATTAAATCTGAAGCAGTTTCCAAAATTTCATAGTTTAGTTCCCTTAGATCCAACTTAATAGAGTTACCTTTCTTCATCAAGAATACACCTTTTAGTGGATTTGTTGAGATATTCATTGTTCTATATTTGATCTAAATTTTTTAGTTCTAAAATTTTTTGTCAACTAACCCCGTCCTAAAGAACCGAGCTTGCATTCAGAGGTAGATGAACATGTTACGAACATTCTATATCCCCTTCATTCGATCCACCTTCTCGGGGTCTCTCTCCACCCTTCTTAAACTGCACCATTACGGACAAGAAAAAAAATGTTTCAAACAACTGAGTCAATATTGCATCCTTCCGATTGGATAGGGGAAGGATGTTCAATGTTACGGATTTAATGACTTCCACCACGTCTAAAACCAAAATTGAAACAGTGACTATTGTATTTAAAGATTGTTATCCGCCATTCCTCTCCCCTCAAAAGGGAAATCGTTCTTGCGAATTTGTTGTGAAAGAGAACGCATTTGAAATTGCCATACTTTCATAAAGCATTCTGAAAAAGAGAAGAGTAGGGAAAAGGAAAAAATTTTAGGGAATAAAATTTCAATTCTTTTATCATGGGAGCAGAATTGATTTTTGTAAATCATGCCTTGACCTTAGCAGAATTAAGATTTACATCAAAACAAGCGAGAATGCTCCCTCTCTTTAGGGGGTAGATGAATCGCGATGTTTCCCACGATATATATTTTTTTAGCTTCTATCTTCTATCGATGTTTCTCAGGTTTTATAAAAGAACTCTCCAAATAAAAGTACACATGTGCTAAAACCGCCACATGTTAAGTTTTAAAAGCTCTTTTCGTAATGTAAAACGCTATTTGATCATACGAGAATTAGAAACAGAAAAGGAGATAGCAATGTTTATTTTCAAAAAGGATCAAAAAGTA
>JAECRX010000235.1 GCA_016292335.1 Candidatus Sifarchaeum subterraneum
TGATTTCATTTTCTGTACTATTATTTTTCCATAAATTTTGAATTTTATCTTGAAGATCTAATACCTTCGTCAAAATGTTATCAATTTTTGAGGTCTGTCTGCCTAGTCTTTCAGCAATAATTAATCTAAATTCAAGTATCATAATAGTAAGGTTGATTTCTTCAAGCATTTTTTTCTCAGATAACATTCTGTTGTCCTCATAGATTGGATAAATGATCAATAATGATTATAAGTTTTGTGTGAGTGAGTTGATTGTCTGTCCATATCTTATCAACGATACTTTTCTTTGAATAATCATATTACTTTATGCCTCTAAGTCATTTACAAAAGGCAAATAAAATCCTCTCTACCACACAAAACTTAAGTAGTTACAATTAATAAACTATTACTCATTAAGCCACAATTCTGGGCTAATAATGCTTAAGAGCAAATTATTCTATAAATTTGAAAAATCTATAAGAAAAAAACTTTTCTTAGGTAAAGAGGAAGAATTTTCTTGGAGAAATAGTTCATGTCACGGTTACTCATTAACGTAACAGAAAAAGAAGAATTTCATTTGGATTCAGAAGGTAATATTGAATCTAAGGAAGTTAAAGGCCAATTACTTATAAGAAATCCATCCAGTAAATCCAAAGTCTGGGCTATCAATTTAACTGCATCCGAAAATGTTGAAAACACAACACTTGACCCGGAGCAACTGCAAAAAAAAGAATTGGGCCCAATGGACGAATGGGTTACTGATTACACCGTCATAAAGCCTGTTGAATTTCCAAATATTGTCATCGAAGAAGAAATTGGCCGCCGTGCTATTATTCATGGAGAACCTAACCAAGTAAAAATTCTTGTTACATTATTCAATCAATCTGATTGGGTAATTTCTACTCAAATCATTAGGGAAATTCCTGACTGGTTTGATGACATAGATCTCATTCGTGCCAGAACTATTGATGAAAGTAGTGGACATGTAAGACATTACCTTGGAACAGAAAGTGAATTTATAATTTTTTCAGGACAAGAAATGATTTGGGATGATTTAGTTCTTGAACCAAATGAAAAAGCAGAATTAATCTTTACAGCAAAAATCACACCGACAGAGATTAAGGATTATGGGTTGGGCAATACCAAAATTAAATTTTCCATTAGTGGAATTTCTCTTAGTGGAATTTTCATTGAAGGCATTGCCCAAGGGAAAGTTTCAACTTTTTTAGACAGTGAAGAAAAAATTGAACCTGGAAAATGGCACTGCACTTTTCTTTTTGAAAACACAGGAGATCATTTGATTTTATTAAGTGATGTAGAGATTTTTCACGTTGATGAGCAAGGAGAAAAAATAAAATTAGTTCAAGTTTCACCCGAAGAAATCTTACACCCCGATAAATTATTTATGTATGAATTCGACGTGAACTCTGAAACAATCCCTGTTTTTGAAAAAAATCTAAAATATTCCTTAATTTCTGATTTCAAGGCTACCACTGTTGGAGAGATTCTGAAAAAGGAAAAAAGTTGTTCTGTCCTACGGCTTAGTAGCAGAAAAATTTTTTCTCCACCAACTATTTACTCTTCTGAAGGAGAAAGGATAGAAGCATCAATCCGACTTGAGAACACAGGAAATGCAAAAATAGGAAAAATATTGATCAAGGATTTTGTTCCTGTGTTTTTTGAACCTCCCGATAAATTGAAAATTACTATCAACGATCGTGGAATTGCTAATTTTGAGTCAAAATTAGAGCCTAATGATTTGGACCCAAATAAGGATCACAACTTGTTAATAGAAATAAGAGATGAATTCAATCCAGGTGAAGAATTGAATGTCAGATATGAGCTCATTTCACATTATCCAAGTCCGAATTTAAAATATTCAACACCCATTTATGTTGAAGGATATTCTATTGATAATATTTTGTATGTGTCAAATTATGAAACAGATATCAAAGTACATGAATTTGTAAAAAGGGTAAAAGTTGAAAAGAATGTAAGAAAGTCGCTTGAACGTCTCGGAACTCTCAAAGTGGAAATATCGGTTACTTCGTCAACGGGGGAGACTTTAGATAATATCAAGATATTAGATATGATTCCTAAACCATTTGAATTGGATCTTTTTCCATCTACTCCCGAGGTATCACTGTTGGAGAAAAAAGAAACTGAAGAGGGGACAACTTTAGTAGTTACTATTATGCTTTTGGGTCCCTTAGATATAAAAAAGATAGAATATTTCATCAAATCAACGGAAGAAGGGGAATATGAATTTGTCGAACCAGAACAAATACCTTAAGATTATTTATCTGCTTTTCTTGAAAATTACAAAAGCAGATAATTAAATCCTCTTCTTTTTTACCCTTCTCTTAGATATGTTTCAGCCCACGCCTTAAGATTACGTATCTGCTTTTCTAGTTCTGAAAGAATCTCGAAAAATGTGGTTGCGTCAATTTTATGTTCTATTTGTGGTTTTTCTACTTGAACCTCTCTCTCCTCTTCGATGGGAACAGTTTCTGGTTTCTCTTCTACTTCTTTTGTTACAGGAGCTGGTGTTAGTTCAACTATTTCTGTTTCAGAAGGAAATGTAATAAATTTCTCTAATACTTCTCTCTCTTCTTCGAAAATCAACGAAATAAACCTTTTTAGAAGCATTGGTGAAGTGATTTGTTTTATATCTACTAGCATTTTGCTTACAACTTTTGTTGTTTCGTCTAAAATATCTGGTCCTGCAAGAAATAAGGCTTCAGAAGCAAAAATGTGTTTTAGGTTAGAATGAGGACTTTTTTTGAAAATTACAAATTCAACTTTTCTACTTGGATGTCCCTTAATTCCTAAGAAGAACATTTTTCCTGGAATTCTTCGTTCAACATCGACTGCCTTGTCTATTACCTGAGGGTGTGGAACTGATGTTGTCATCTAAACTCACAACCCTTATGAATTGATTTTTATCTTATTTTTTATTTGTGATCGGGAATTATTCAACTCCCTTAATTATTAAGATGACTATAAAAAATATGTTATTCACATCTTTTCAAGATATTCTATGAACATAGGCGGTCCAGTGTAAGTGACCCGCATCCAAATTTTACAATTGGGAAGGAATGATTTTAATAGTGTTCCTTGAAATTATTTTGAGTTTCAATTAGGTATAATATTAAGTTTTTGGGAATTTTTCAAGATTCAGTCATGAAAGCAATTTCCTTTGAAATTGGCGAAATATGATTTTGTGATGGAAATTTGGAATCTTGCATCAGTTTTAAGGGATAAAATAAATGTGCAAAGTTTCTATAGCCCAAGAAGGAGGTAAAATAATCAATATCCTCTTTTATGAATCATGAGAGTTTTTCCATCGTTTTCCTTTTTTTCACATGGTTATCTATTATAGTCATTCTATTTTTGTCGTTTACCCTTTTACAACCGAAGTTTGAAAAATCCTTAAGAAACCTTTTTCTTGTTTTTTGATAAATATTCAAATCAGTTTGGAAAATGCGAGAAAAATAAAAAAATATTTTTCAAAAATAATCTATACAAATTCTTTATTGTTCTTAAGATAAACATTCTTACAATGCTTTTAGAGTTCATGACTGTTATTTAACGGTATATAATCCCCCGCAAGTCGATCCGTTTATCCACTAATCTTTGTTCTGATGAAGGCGATGGAATAATATTCGAGGTGATATTCTTGAAAAAATTTTCAGAAGTTATGGACGAAGCACTTGCAGAGGCATATATTCATGGTATACTTGTTTCTTCACTAGACGGAAATGTCATAACATTTAATTTTAAAAAAGAGTTTAACTCTATTGCTGTTGCAGCTGGGGCATCAACACTTCTTTTCATATCAACAAGTGCGTTAGAAATTCTAGGAGAAGATCGGAACTTAGAATTTATTTTATCATACGGCCGCGATGATTTATTCGCAGTTATTCCAGGAGAAAACGTAGTTGTCACTACCATCATCGACAGGACAATTGCAGATCTGAGAGGAATTGATGAAATTATTTCAAATCTCAAACATATCACATTGAAGATTTCAGGGATTGTTGAAGCTGAAGAAGTAGAAGGTGGGCTATTAGGAATTCTTAAAGAAAAGATTCCAGAATCATCTTTGATAATGCTACTTACCAAAGAAGGCTTTCCAATAATGACTTCTACTTTCTCTGTTGAGCTGACTCAGACATCTGCTATGTTGAGTGCTGTCTACAATACATGCTATAGTATGCTCTCCGATGATATAAAATTTTTAGATTTTTCTGTGATTTCTGGCGAAAAAGATTATATTATAGTCCACAGAATTGATGATGAAAGAGTTGTAGCTGTTGTTGCACCTAAAGACAAGAAACTGACAACTCTTGTAGCACAAATACGGGAGTCACTCCTGTCAACACAAACTTACTAGGCACTTCCCTCAATCATAAGTCAGATAACCTTATCCCAGCCTAATTATTTTGTCTTCTTTATCATTCAACATTTAAAGTGCAATCAACCATTTTTTGTTAGAATGAAGAATGTAATTTTTATTCATTTAAAGTAAAATTAATAAAGTAACCCTCAAATCCTAACGAAAATGTTTGAAAACGGAGAACAAAACTTTGGATGAATTAATTAACAAAACAATCAAATTATCATTCATAGAACCAAACCTTCATAAAAGGCTGAAAAAACTTTTTGGTGAAGAAGATATAATCATTCTTGTTCCCCCTGATTTCCATAAATTGATTGAGCGAATACGTAGGGATAATCCAACTGAAATGATGAATCTTGCTGTCAAAGAAATGTTAAGAGATAAAAGTTTGAATTCAAAATCTCTTGTTGTCATTTCTTCAGGAGAAGAAATAAAACTTCTCAAAAAATATTGTAGAAAAGTTTCAAGATGGTAAATGATCAATATAAAATCTGTTTCAAACCATAATGTGTTTTTTACAGTGTCTCCTTTTGTTAAGCCCTCTCAATATTCTTTTAGTTGTGTTGTAAATGAGACACATTAAAAGACAGAAATATTTAGTTACTTTCTTTTATGTTTTGATTCTTTTAAGCTTTAGTACATCCGTGTTCACTTATTATCCTGATGATCAAATTCCAGACACTAAATTGGAATTCAATCCCGAAATGGCTTTTGAACACATTAGACTTTTGAGCACTGAATATGGGGCACGTATTTCTGGATCTGAAAATGAGATAAAAGCGGGTAGATATATTTATGAACAATTTATTGAACTGGAGTTGACAGTTTTAATTCAAGAATTCGAGTTTAGTCATAAAGGTCAGAAGATCAGAACGAGAAATATTCTTGGAATTTGTCCTGGATCAACGCCCGAAATAATTGTTGTTAGTGCTCATTATGACTCTGTAGATGTTCCAGGAGCCGATGACAACGCTTCTGGTGTAGGAACTCTCCTTGAACTTGCAAAAATTTTTTCCAAAAATTTTCATCAAAGGACAATAGTTTTTGCTGCTTTTAGTGGAGAAGAACAAGGAAGCTTTGGCTCAGAATTCTTTGTAGACAATTTTTATCAGATAAAAAACGTTATTGCAAACATTAATCTTGATATGGTGGGCTATAAGAAAGGAACACTAAATTTCATCGTAATAGGAGATCAAGGAAGTGAATTTACCCCTCTTTGGCTTGCAAAAAGGGCAATGGCAGCAGGAAAGAAACTTGGATTTAATCCAAAGATTTCTGCGAAAGAACAAATTTTTTTGAGGCCTCTTTTAGGATATGAGATTGCGGAGCATGCCAGCTTCTTGAAGAAAAATATTGCTGCAATAACTGTGGCGGATTTTTCACCTATTGATGAAAGTAGCCCTGTATGGCATTCCGAAGAGGATACTATCGATAACATTGGCATAGACATGCTCAAAAAAAGCGGATTAACATCAGAATTGCTAATAAAAAGTATTGATGTTTTTGGAGCTGATTTGGGCGATTTTGGAGATCAAGACCTTTATCTGTTTTTAGATTACTATATGTTATCACCGTACGCAATTGTTTCTTTAATTATTCTATTTTTTTTGGTTCTTTCTTTTGAAGCCTCTGCAAAATTTCCTAAATCGTCCAAAAGTATTAGACAATTATATTTTCCTGTAAAAACTCTAATGGCGATTTCCTTTTTTCTTATATGTGCTTTATTATTTTTCCTGATTATAAGCAAAGAAGCATCTTTTTATACCTTGATTAGCGATAATTTTCTCATTAAGATGACCTTTTTGCTTATCAGCATAATCGTGGTCATGCCAGTAATATTTGCTACAAGAAAAATTACTCAAAATTTAAGTGAAGCAATAGAAGAAGAAATAGAAATCTTAACTTTCTTTCAGTGTTTATACTCTTTTTCCTTATTACTACTTTCTTTTGGGTTTTTATTATGTTGTATGATAAGTCATCCTGTTGCTGCACTTTCTTGGTTTATAATTCCATGTCTGGTGTGGCCGTTGATTACACCGAATTCAGAAAGTAAAGATAGATGGTATCTTAATTTTATTTTTCTTCTCCTTTCTCTTTCCTTGGTATTTATCATCTTACTCCTTGCTATTGCTATTTTTGATTTAACTTCTATAACTGCTTGGTACAGAATAGGGGTGCCTGCAATACCCTCCTTAGCCGCATTTAATTGTAAGGCCTTATCAATTTTTTACCAAAGAAGAATAAAAAAATATATTCATAAATGGGAATGATCCGAAATGGGGCTTAACCCGACATCCAAGCTCCGTCTTTTAAGGCGAAGTAGGTAATCAGTAACTCCCTTTGTATTAAAACCTATAACGTTTTTTTTCCTCTCAAATTCTTTTAGAAAGGATCTTTAACGTTTAATACTAGAAGCATTCTTATTAATTAAAAGAAACCATTTAACCTTGCTAATGGGCAATTTACCAAAATTTCCAACATAAAAAAATGGTTCGAAATTTTTCACTAAACATATCAGGATGACATCTTGAAGAATAGTACATACCTTTAGAGGTTGGTGTAAAGTATTTTGATCTTGATTAGTGTAAAGTTACCAGAATCTTATGTTAACGACATAGATGCACTTGTAAGGATCGGAAAATATTCAAGTAGAAGTGAAGCAATTAGAGTTGCCATAGAAGAATTACTCAAAAAAGAAGGATTTACGAAAGAATAAACTCATATTTTCCAATTTTTTTAATCCATTTTTTTCACTTATCAATAACAGAATTAATCATTTCTTTTAGTTCCATAGCAGCTAACTTCGGATTATTTGCATTGAAGATACTTCTTCCTACAATTGCATAGTCAGTTCCTGCTTTAAACGCTTTACTCACTTCCCCACCTTGTGGTCCAATTCCAGGTGAAAAAATCGGCAGATGATCTCCAATAATTCTTCTTACTTCACGAATTTTATCTGGATAAGTTGCTCCTACTACAACTCCATCACTTTGCCATTCTCTAGCATTCATAGCAAATTGTTGGTAAAAATAGATAGAATTCTTTTTGTTGGGCGTAATTTTACGATTGAAGCCTTCTTTTGCCCCGCCATGCGTCATGTAAACAAGTAAAATAACTCCAAAATCCTTCTCTTTCGCTTCTTCAAAAACTTTGTCTAAAGCTCCTTCCCATCCCACAAAAGGATTTACAATAATGGCATCAAAACCTGCATTCAAATAATGGCGACAAATCCATAAGTTAGTATGACCTACATCATTCAATTTTTCATCCATGATTACTGGAAGGTTAAATGTATCCCTTAATAATCCAATAATCTTTTGAACTCCATTATAAAGTCCAAGAGGAAGAACCAATTGCTTATTCAATTTAACGGCAGCTAAATGTTCATGCGTCTTTTCAATAACTTCAATTGCCCGTTTAAGCAA
>JAECRX010000236.1 GCA_016292335.1 Candidatus Sifarchaeum subterraneum
CAGGATCTAGAACAATCTGATTGCCTTTCCACTTCATATGTATATATTTAGGGATTTTTCTTTTTGAATTATCAAAATCAATTGCCCCAAAATCATTCTTATCTATTCTAAATATGTTCGAAACAGTAAATTCAAAGCCAGATGGTTGAAGTTGACTTGAAAGAGAAAGAAAATTTTCAATAAGGTCTTTACTTTCTATCATCTTTTTGATCTCAGTATCTCCAAGCAACATACTTCTCTTTCTCCGATTGTTGGGACAATAAGTGGTAATTAAAATTCATTTTGGTTTCAGATGTGTTTAGATGCCTCCAAAACTCGCATAGTTTGGATCTCATATTAATTTTGACATATTTGTAAAAAGAGGACAAGTTTTGACGGGCCCGAGGGGATTTGAACCCCTGACCATCGGGTCACTTCTTTGAAAGGGAAATTTACTAGATCATCTAAATTTTTTTCCTTTCATCTTAAAAGCCCGACGCTCTACCTGTCTGAGCTACGGGCCCTAATCATCATATCTTGAAAAAAAGATTTAAAAAATTTTCTTTTTCTTCCCTGTGTCCTCTCTATCTCTTTTTTCGATTCTATTAGAGGCTCTATAACGAATAAGATAAGGCATATGATAACGGGATATTGCGCGTATGTCACCCATAGTATGTTCTTGTGCATTAGACGAACCATCAATGAAAGTCCAACGCTTAAGATGGTTTTCGGATGACTCGCAGGGGATGAGAAATGTTATAAAAGTTTTTTTCAATAGAAAAATCTACACTAAGAAGGCTAAAATAGAAACCTTTTTTAGCCTTAGGATCAATGGAAAGACAGATCAATGATTTATTTTGATGTGGGGGGAAAACGAAGATTACCCCTAATTTATAAGCCATTTACCTATTTTACTTTCCCTATTTTCTACAATTACATTCACATCCAAGGGGTTAGATAAGTTGCTCACCGAAGAGGAACGTTGGTTTTTAATGGAATGGTTTTTTAAGCAAGAAGGCCTTGTACGGCAACATCTCGATTCATATAATGATTTTGTCAATCACAAACTTCAACAAGTTGTTGACGAAGTTGAAATAATTGAACCTGACATCGAGGGACTTTATGTTAGACTTGAAACAATCGAGATTGGAGAACCCAATGTTAGGGAGGCTGATGGCTCAACAAAGCGGATTTATCCAACCGAGGCTCGAATTAGGAATTTAACTTATTCAGCACCACTATACCTTGATTTGACTACTGTTTTTACTAGTGACGGAACTGAAACAGATGGAGAAACTGTAAGACTGTATGTAGGCCGATTGCCAATTATGTTAAAATCCAATAAATGTGTACTCCATAATGTATCTGAAGAGGATCTTATCGCAATCGGAGAAGATCCAAATGATCCTGGAGGATATTTTATTATAAACGGCTCAGAAAGGGTATTGGTCACTCAAGAAGACCTTGCTCCTAATAGGATACTAATTGAGGAAGGAAGTAGCGGAAGTGCTGCTACGCATATCGCCAAGGTTTTTTCTACTTCCCAAGGGTTCAGGGCACCTGTAACATTGGAGAGAAGACGAGGAGGTTTTCTAAGAGTTTCTTTTCCATCCGTTCCCCGAAAAATACCTTTATGCGTTCTTATGCGTGCTCTTGACCTTGAAACTGATAAACAAATTGCAGATGCTATTTCTAGAGATGACCCAGAGATTTTACGTGAGCTTATTCCAACACTTGAAGAAGCTGCAGAAATCCCCACAACAGAGGATGCATTGGATTATATCGGAAAAAGAGTCGCCGTTGGTCAGACAAGGGATTATCGGTTAAAAAGAGCAGGACAAGTTCTTGATCGATACCTGTTACCTCATATTGGAAAGGATGAAGCCGACAGAAAGAAGAAAGGATATTTTCTAGGCCAAATGGCTCAAAGAGTTGTTGAATTGCTTTTAAATAAGAGAAAAAAAGATGACAAGGATCATTACTCCAATAAACGGCTAAAACTTGCAGGTGATCTACTAACTAGCCTTTTTCGAGTTGCCTTTTTGAATCTTTGCAGAGACATAAAATATCAACTCGAACGTTCTAATATTCGCGGCAAAAGTCCCAATATCAAAACTGCAGTTAGAGCAGACGTGATTACTGAACGATTAAGACACGCTCTGGCTACAGGAAATTGGGTCGGTGGAAAGGCCGGTGTCAGCCAGCTTTTGGATAGAACAAATTACATGTCTGCTCTTAGCCATCTTCGGAGAGTTGTTTCGCCTTTAAGTAGAAGTCAACCCCACTTTGAGGCACGAGATCTACATCCAACACACTGGGGCAAAATTTGTCCAAATGAAACTCCTGAAGGTCCCAACTGTGGTCTGGTCAAGAACCTAGCATTGATGGCACATATTTCCGTTGGAACAGACGAGTTTGAAATAGAAAAAAGCATGTACGAACTTGGAGTCCATCCCTTGGAGGAAAAAGAGAAAGTTTGGATTCAAGGATCTAGCGTTTTCTTGAATGGCCGTCTTGTTGGTTTTGCACCAGATCCTGAAGTCTTTGTTGCTAAAGTAAGGGAGGAACGCTGCAACAATAATTTGAACAATGAAGTAAACATTGCTTATTATCCCGATAATGATGAAATTCAAATTAATTGTGATCCAGGAAGGGCACGTAGACCTCTGCTAATTGTGGAAAATGGTGAACTTAAGTTCAAAAGAGAATATTTAGATAAGCTCTATAACAATGAACTGACTTGGAACGATCTTATCAGAAATGGAATCGTAGAATATTTGGATTCTGAAGAAGAAGAGAATTCCTTAATTGCTCTTAAACCAGAAGATATTACCGATGAAACAACGCATTTAGAAATTTCCTCTTCGACTATTTTAGGCATATGTGCATCTCTCATTCCATTTGCACAACATAATCAATCTCCAAGGAATACATACGAAGCAGGCATGGCAAAACAAGCGCTTGGGTTGTATGCTGCAAATTACGCACTAAGAGTGGATACGCGTTCCCATATACTTCATTATCCCCAGACATCTATTGTCAAAACTAGATCTATGGATTCAAGTGGTTTTGATAAGAGACCTTCTGGCCAAAACTTTGTGGTAGCTATTCTCTCATATGGAGGTTATAACATTGAAGATGCCCTAATTTTGAGCAAAGGGGCAATCGAGCGAGGGCTATCACGCTCATCGTTCTTCAGATGTTATGATTCCGAAGAATTAAAATATCCCGGTGGACAAGAAGACCGTTTTGAAACCCCTGATCGCAATGTTCGAGGCTATAGGGCTGCAGAGGTATATAGAAACTTGTCAGATGACGGGATTATAGAACCAGAAGTTGAGATACAGGGAGGAGAAGTTATTATAGGCAAAACAAGTCCTCCTAGGTTTTTAGAAGAATACAGAGAATTTGAAATGCAGGTTCCAACACGACGTGAAACCTCTGTGAGTTTGCGACATGGTGAAACTGGTATAGTAGATTCAGTAATTATAACTGAGACAATTGATGGCAATAAACTTGTCAAAGTGAAAGTTCGGGATTCTAGAATCCCTGAATTGGGTGATAAATTTGCTTCAAGGCACGGGCAGAAAGGAGTAATTGGTTTAATAATTCCTCAAGAAGACCTACCCTTTACCGAGGAAGGAATAGTTCCTGATTTGATTATAAATCCTCATGCAATGCCATCCCGTATGACCCTTGGACAAATTTTTGAATCAATAGCAGGCAAAGTTGGCGCGTTACGAGGAAAAAGAATAGATGGCACAGCCTTCAGTGGTGAACCTGAAGAAGAATTAATTAATTCATTAAAAAACTTAGGTTTCGATTATTCGGGTAGAGAAGTCATGTATAACGGTATCACTGGTGAAAAATATAAAGCAAGCATTTTCATAGGACCTGTTTTTTACCAAAAATTACATCACATGGTTAGCGATAAAATCCATGCAAGAGCGAGAGGGCCTGTACAAATCCTCACTAGACAACCAACCGAAGGAAGAGCAAGAGAAGGAGGTTTACGCTTTGGTGAAATGGAAAGAGATAGCTTGATTGGTCATGGTGCAGCATTATTGCTAAAAGAACGTCTTTAGAGGAATCGGACAGATCTGAGGTCTTTATTTGTGATCAATGTGGAATACTCGCAGTTTACGACAGAAGTCGTGATAGACATTACTGTCCCGTATGTGGAGAAAAAAGCGAAGTTTCACGTGTTGCATTGTCGTATGCGTTCAAGCTTCTACTTCAAGAACTAATGTCCCTTGGTATTGCACCAAGATTGCGATTAAAAGATATTACCTAATTCCCCCCCAAGAATCACATACAAATGATAATTTGGTCTATTTAAGAGCATGTCGAATAAATAACCCTGAAAACTCTCTGGGAAGATGAGGGAACACAATTCAGAAAAGAATCAATGAACCATATTTACCGAGGAAGAGTAAAACTTAAATATTTCCATGAACCACGTAGTGTCGTAGAACTGATTTGTCAAATTCCATTGACATCCTCTCAAATCTTATTTTTCCTAATTCCTTGACAGCTCAGACAAAAAACCGTACTTAAATAAAACTAGAGATAAATCACACGAAATCAATCTTGCGTAAGCTGATAATCCAAATTAAATTTATATTACACAAAAAATATTTACTTGATTGGAAGTGTTAGTAAATGGTTTCTATTCCTAAGGTTATTGAACAAATTGAATTTGGGCTTATTTCTCCTGATGAAGTCCGTAAAATGTCGGTTACACGGATAATTACTGCTGACACATACAATGAAGATGGGTTACCCATAGATAGCGGTTTAATGGACGGAAGATTAGGAACTATAGAACCAGGACGACGTTGTAAAACGTGTGGGAATAGAGTTGGAGAATGTCCTGGACACTTTGGACACATTGAGTTAGCTAGACCTGTAATTCACGTTGGTTTTACAAAATTGATTTATAAAATTTTAAAAGCAATTTGTAGAGGCTGTAGTAGACTTTTACTCACTCCTGAGGAGAAAGAGAGATTTAAAAAAGAATTGGAAAACATACTCGAAATTTATGGTGATTTATACCGTTATCCTGATGATATCGTCTTCAAGATTGCAGCAAAACTAAAAAAAGTTTCAGGAAGCAAAACATGTCCTTACTGTAATGTACCACAATATAAAATAAGACATGAAAAGCCCACCACCTTTTATGAAGAATCAGAAGTAGGTATGATTCGACTCACGGCATCTGATATTCGGGATAGACTTGAGAGGATCCCCGATGAAGATATCTTGCTTATGGGTATAAACCCTGAATCAGCACGTCCGGAATGGATGATATTAACAGCATTACTTGTACCTCCAGTGTGTGTACGGCCATCAATCACACTAGAATCTGGAGTGCGATCCGAAGATGATTTAACCCATAAATTAGTTGATATTATTCGAATTAATCAACGTTTGCGCGAAAATATAGAGGCAGGTGCACCTCAACTAATTGTTGAAGATTTATGGGAATTACTGCAATATCATATCACTACTTATTTTGATAACGAGGTTTCGGGGATACCTCCCGCCAGGCATAGATCTGGAAGAGCTTTGAGAACTCTCGCTCAAAGATTGAAAGGTAAGGAGGGACGATTTAGGAGTAATCTTTCTGGGAAAAGAGTTGATTTTTCTGCCAGAACAGTAATATCCCCCGATCCAAACTTATCGATAAACGAGGTAGGCGTGCCAATACAGATTGTAAAAATTTTAACTGTTCCAGAAAGAATCACAGAATGGAACATTGAAGAGATGAAAGAGATTGTTGTTCGTGGACCTCAAAACCATCCAGGATCAAACTATATCATTCGATCTGATAATCGGCGAGTAGATCTCCGGTTTGTTAAAGATCGTCAAATTGTTGCTGAGACATTGAAACCAGGATTTATTGTCGAACGTCATTTGAGAGATGGAGACATTGTGTTATTTAATAGACAGCCATCACTTCATAGGATGTCCATCATGGCTCATGAAGTAAAAGTTATGCCCTACCTAACATTTCGAATACATTTATGTGTTTGCCCCCCGTATAATGCTGACTTTGACGGAGATGAAATGAACCTTCATGTGCCTCAGAGTGAGGAATCAAGAGCTGAAGCTAGAATCTTGATGAGGGTTCAAGAGCATATCCTTTCTCCACGATATGGTGGCCCAATTATAGGGGCAATACAAGATTACATCTCCGCTGCATTTCTTTTAACTCGAAAAAATTCCTTTTTCACTAAAAAAGAAGTATGCCAACTTTTAACGGCAGCAAATGCATATCAATTAATAGAACCAGCAATAAAGAAACCAGTCGAACTTTGGTCCGGAAAACAAATATTAAGTGTGCTTATACCTGGGGAGATAAACTTTTCCACGAAAGCTACAATTTGCGAAAAATGTAGTGAGTGCTTGCTCGAAGATTGCTTACACGACTCGATGGTAGTTGTCAGAGATGGACAACTTGTTTCTGGTGTAATTGACAAGAAAACATTTGGAGCACATCAACCCGAAAGCATTCTACATAGGGTAATCAAAGAATATGGAACTGATAAAGCTAGAGAGTTTCTAGACTCCACTACTCGCCTGCTAATTGAATTGATCACTTCAAAAGGTTTCACCACGGGACTGGATGACGTAGATATCCCTGAAGAAGCAAAATACATGATATCGGCTCGTCTGGAAGAAGCGTATGAAAAAGTTGACGAATTGATAAAGACATACCAACAGGGCGAACTAGAACGTGTTCCAGGAAGAACTTTAATGGAAACTTTGGAAATGAGGATAATGCAAACACTCGCTGAAGCAAGAGATGATGCTGGAAATATTGCCAGTGAAAAATTAGGGATTAGTAATCATGCTGTCATTATGGCACTGACTGGCGCGAGAGGAAGCCCACTTAATCTTGCTCAAATGGCTGCGTGTGTCGGGCAACAATCTGTTCGTGGAGAACGAGTTATCAGGGGATACAACAAAAGAACTTTATCCCACTTCAAGCAAGGTGACTTGAGCGCGAAGGCTCGTGGCTTTGTACGCTCTTGTTATCGTGATGGACTATCGCCTATTGAATTTTTCTTCCACGCTATGGGTGGAAGGGAAGGACTTGTAGACACTGCTGTACGAACTTCGACAAGCGGATATATGCAGAGACGCCTAATTAACGCCTTGCAAGATATCCGCAATGAATATGACGGAACTGTCCGCGACGCTGATAGTAATATTATTCAACTAGAATTTGGTGAAGATGGAGTTGATCCTACAAAGAGCGATCATGGAAAGGCAGTAAACATAGACACTATCTTTGAGAAAGTTTTGAGCAAAAGGAAAGCTGAAGGTGAGTGAGATGCGTAAGATGACCCAAAAGCAAACCAAGAAACGCTTGAAGGATCTGGAAAAAGAAAAGATATTACCCACTTCGATCATTGAAAAATTGGAAAAAAAATTCAAGGAAGTCAAGGTAACAAAAGCTCTGTTCGAGGAGATAATCGAAGAAACAATCAAAGCCTACAAAAAATCATTGATGGAACCAGGTGAGGCTGTTGGAACCATCGCTGCTCAATCAATAGGAGAACCGGGCACACAGATGACGCTCAAGACCTTTCATTATGCCGGCGTTGCAGAACTCAATGTAACTCTCGGATTACCACGTTTTATCGAAATAGTAGACGCGAGGAAAAACCCCTCAACTCCCACAATGACAATTTTCTTAGAAGATGAAATAAAAGAAGATGATGCTAAAGCCCAAGAAATTGCAGCCAAGATTGAACTTACAAGAGCTGAATCTATTGCACAAGATGTTGAAATGGATTTAACAAGTATGAGTGTGATTTGCAAATTCGATCCAGAACTGATGGAAGAGAAACAAATAACCTCAGAAGATATCGTTATTGCATTAGAAAAAATCAAAAAAAGTGAAATAGTATCTGAAGACCCCTATTCCATAACTATTAAGCCCACGGTAGCTTCACTTGTAGAACTACAGAAATTGTCGGAAAAAGTTAGAGACCAACCCATAAAAGGTATAAAGGGCATAAAGAGAGTGGTCCTTAGAAAAGATAAAGAACTTGGAGAATGGGTGCTCCTAACCGAAGGAACAAATCTAACCGAAGTGTTAAGAGTATCAGATATTGATCCAACACGCACCTTTACGAATCATATTCACGAAGTTGCTGCAACTCTTGGAGTTGAAGCTGCAAGGAACATCATCATCAAAGAAGCAATGGATGTCTTGAACGAACAAGGACTAGATGTTGATATTCGTCATATTATGCTTGTAGCAGATTTAATGACTTCTACAGGTGCAATAAGACAAATAGGAAGGCACGGAGTAAGTGGAGAAAAGTCTAGTGTTTTGGCCAGAGCAGCTTTTGAGGTTACTGTTAAGCATTTACTCTCTGCTTCAGTGAAAGGAGAAGTAGATAAGTTAAGAGGAATCACAGAAAATGTAATCATTGGACAACGGATTCTACTTGGAACAGGCTCCATCGATCTCATGATGCAGAAACCACCAATCGCTGACGATTGAAAAAGGTTTATTTTATTTCTTTGAAATGATATCGCAAGAACTACTTGTAGGTAAGTAGTTCACATATTTCTCATAAGATTGAATAATTTCTATAAGGCTGAATACCGTTCTTCTTATTCAAGCAACTTTAATGAGAGAAAAACGCTTGAAATAAAAATTTCTCCCGTAGATAAGTTAACTTCCGTCTTGAATGGAGAGATATTCATGAATTGTTACAAAAATCTTCTCTCCAGTTCCCTGAGTCTCCGTTTTATTTCATGTAGATCTTGTAGTTCAGAAAATTCTCTCATTTCACTAAAAATATTTTCTGTTTCTTTTGCATCTCTTTCTATTTCATCAAATAATTTGTAGAATTCTCTGAAAATTCCGGTATTTTCAAAGTCTCCGAACAAATCTATAAATCCTGAGTAAATCCTGATTATTTCAAATTGATCGGTAAATTTTTTCCTGTGTATTCTTTGTCTTAGGCTATACTGCACAAGAGTTTCAATCAATCTTTCTACTTGAGAAGGTGTTAAAAGATTATTCTCAAGAGCTTGAATAACAACATCGATAGATGAATTTAATTTTCTTTGTCCCTTTCTTACAGCCCATTGTGCAGAGGAGCGATTTGCTTTGCCAAGGATTAAATTTGCAATCTCTGTAAAGGTAATTCCTTTTTGAAAGGCTTTTAAAACCTCGATTTCATGTTCTGCTAATTTTTTTATATTTGACATTTAATTCTCTCCCTTCATCGACAATATCCGATAATAAAATTTTGGAAATAGATTTCAAGTACTGATTTTTCTGTACATCTTTATTAATTTTTTCATTGGAATTTTAAATAGTTTTTTTTATGATTTAATTACCCCTGTAAAAAATTTTATAAACCATTATAAGTTTTATTTTATCATGAAGGCAGATGTACAAAATTTCATGTACAATAATTTCTTCAATGAGGGATGAAAATCTTGCTATATTTCTGTTCTTAAATCTTATTTGATATTGAACAAAAAATGGTGATGTTTAAATGTCTGAAAGAAAAAAAGGGAAAAAAAGAGAGTTTGACGACATATTTGATGAGATGAACAAACTTATGGAAAAAATTATGTCTGGTGGAGTATTTGAATTTCCTGCAAATAAAAGGATTGAAGGACCATTTGTTTGGGGTAAGTCAGTGACGATAGGTCCTGATGGAAAACCAATTATTAAAGAATTCGGAAACACTCCTTATGCTCAAATAGATCCCTTTAATACAGAACCTCCTATTGATGATGAAAAAGAACCTTTAATAGATATCCTAGAAGGCGAAAAAGAAATAATTGTAGTAACTGAAGTTCCAGGAGTTAATAAGGAGGATATCAAGGTTAGTTCATCAGAAAAGGAGTTAGAAATCAAAGCTGGTGAAAAATATTACAAAAAAATAGAACTTCCTGCTGAAGTAATCCCTAACGACTCATCAGCATCTTACAAAAATGGTGTATTAGAAATTCGATTTACAAGGAAAAAAACAAAAGAAGAATTAAAAAAAATCGATATAAATGTAGATTAGAATATATAGATCATTTTTCTAAGTCAAATTGGAATGAATACTGTTTATTTTTATGGAGGTGCTTTATTTGGAGAAAATGACTCTTCGTGTCGCAGAAGCAAGAAGAAGAGATGTAGGTAAGTCAATTGCCCGTGTTGATAGAAATATCATGGACAAATTAGGACTTAGTTCTGGTGACGTTATTGAAATATTTGGGAGAAAAAAAACCGCCTCAATAGTTTGGCCAGGCTACCCTGAAGACAGTAACAGTGAAATAATTCGTATGGACGGTACTCTTCGAAGTAATGCCAAAATTAGCATTGATGAAAGGGTTGAAATTCGAAAAATTGAAGCAAGGCCCGCAAAGAGGATAGTATTAGCTCCCACAGAACCCTTAAGATTGGTTGGAGGAGAAGTTTATCTTAAGAAAATGTTAGAAGGCCAAGTAGTAGTACGTGGAAATCATATACGCTTTAGTCTCTTGGGCAGATCTTTAGATTTTATAGTTACTGCTGTCAACCCATCAGTTGGTGCTGTAATTGTTGATTCCAGAACAGAAATTTTCTTGAGCGAAAAACCCACTAGAGAACCCGAAAAATTTGTTCCACTAGTTACCTATGAGGACATAGGTGGTCTAGGAAATAAGATTCAAAAAATTAGGGAAATGATCGAGCTTCCTCTGAAACATCCAGAGGTATTTGAAAAAATTGGCATCGAGCCTCCTAAAGGTGTTTTGCTTCACGGACCGCCTGGGACGGGAAAGACACTGCTAGCAAAAGCAGTTGCTAATGAAACAGAAGCACATTTCATCCATCTAAGCGGTCCAGAAATTATGAGCAAATTCTATGGAGAATCTGAAGCAAGATTAAGAGAGATCTTCAAAGAAGCCGAAGAAAACGCGCCTTCAATCTTATTCATAGATGAAATTGACGCAATAGCTCCTAAGAGAGAAGAAGTCACGGGAGAAGTAGAAAGGCGTGTAGTTGCTCAATTATTAGCATTGATGGACGGACTAGAATCAAGGGGTCAATTAGTTGTGATTGGAGCCACAAACAGGGTAAACGCTGTGGATCCCGCATTACGACGAGGAGGAAGATTTGATCGAGAGATTGAAATTGGAGTTCCAGACAGAAATGGTAGGCTCGAAATTTTACAAATTCACACAAGGGGGATGCCTTTAACCGAAGATGTTAGCTTAAGCAGACTTGCGGAGATTACACATGGATTTGTTGGAGCTGATTTGGCTTCATTAACAAGAGAAGCAGCAATGCTTGCAGTACGAAAAATACTTCCTGAAATCGATTTAAAATCTGATGTGATTCCTCCTGAAGTCCTTGAAAAATTAATAGTCATTCAAAATGAATTTCTAGAAGCATTAAAAGATATTGAACCATCCGCAATGCGTGAAGTCTTTGTCGAAGTTCCAAATGTTAAATGGGAAGACATTGGTGGATTAGAAGGAGTAAAACAGGAATTAATAGAGGCCATTGAGTGGCCATTAAGATTCCCTGAAGTTTTTGAACTCACAAATACAACGCCCCCAAAAGGAATCTTATTGTATGGACCACCTGGTACTGGTAAAACCCTGCTGGCCAAAGCAGTCGCGAATGAAAGCGAAGTGAACTTTATAAGTGTAAAAGGACCAGAATTCCTGAGTAAATGGGTTGGAGAATCTGAAAAAGCAGTAAGAGAAACCTTTAGAAAAGCAAAACAAGCTTCGCCGTGCATCATTTTCATGGATGAAATAGATTCTATAGTTCCAACGAGGGGCAGTGGTTTTGGAGATTCACATGTGACCGAAAGGGTCATCAGTCAAATATTGACTGAAATAGATGGGCTAGAAGAACTGAAAGATATAATTGTTATTGCAGCAACAAATCGTCCTGATATCATTGATCCAGCATTATTACGTCCAGGAAGATTTGACAGATTAATCTATGTTACACCACCAGATGAAGAAGTTAGAAAGGCTATATTTGAAATTCATCTGAAAGGAAAGCCACTATCACGAGAAATTGACGTTGATCACCTAGCAAAAATAACAGAAGGATATGTCGGCGCAGATATCGAAAACATCTGTCAAGAAGCAAACATGCTGGTAATAAGGGAATTCTTGGCCCAGGGCTTAACAAGAGAAGAGGCGAAAAACAAGTCAGATAAACTCACAATAACTTATACTCACTTTGAACAAGCGCTGAAAAAAGTTAAACCATCCCTTGAACAAGATTTAAGCAGATACACGAGTGTAGCCAGAGGTTACAGACCAGAAAAGCCTTCAAAAATTCTAGACTATCACGTTTAAGCCTATTTTTCTACTTTTTTAACAATCCTTAACTTGACATTGTACATTCTCTTTTTCTGCGTTCGATAATACGATCTCCGAGAAGATTCGCGTACCTTATGCTTTTGCGCAATGAGGTGTAAGATCTCCACAGAAGTGATCGTTTTGTTCGGCAGAATTATTTTTCTTCAACTTTTAGAATCATATCGTTCTTGATTTCATATGGAACTAATCTTATTGCTCCATAAAAACATTGAGCGGTGCATGCAAAACATTCTTCCTTCGCTAGCACATATTGGGCACATTTGAACCGGTCAATCTCCAATTTTGCATTTTTAAATTCAATTGCTTTTGGAGGACAGACATTAATGCAGGCCTTACAATGATGACAAACATCTGGTCTCGTCATTTCAGGTGAAAAGAATATAATTTGACCATCAGCCAAGGAACAGGCCCCTATTTGTTCATTACATAACCATATATCTGTTACAAAGAATTCGTCAAAGACTTTCTAACTCGAAGATTGAACTGGGGAAGTATTTGTGAAAGATTATTTGAGAACACTTTTTATAGCAGTTTCAATCTTTGCTTTAGGCACAGCTCCTACAATTACTTTAGCGGGTTTGCCTTTGTGGAATAAGATCAATGTGGGTACTCCTCTGATTCCATATTTCCATGCGGCATCCCGATTCGTGTCTACATCAATTTTTCCGAAAATAACACGTCCAGCATATTCGCTAACTAATTGGTCTATCGTTGGTGCAAGTACCTTGCAGGGCATACACCAATCAGCATGGAAATCAACCAGTACTGGAACATCTGATGATTGAATCATTGATTCCAGAGTTTCAGAGTTCAAAATGACAATTTCGGTGGGAACTTCTGTTTTTTTTTCTGAAATCAATTTCTCCTTCATTAACTTGAGCATTTTTTTTCTTCGAATCATTTCAAGTTCATCAGACATTTTGGAACCTCCATTTGTTGTGAAGAATTGGAACAGTAATTTTCATTTGGTCTCGTGCGTACGAATGGCAAAAATATATTTTTCATAAAAAAGAGAGACGATTAACAAATCCGAATTCATCTCACAATCTAAAATAATAAGAAGAGGGACTAAAGGTGACCTCGATCTATGAATATGTGAGACATGTATCTAAATAAACTTATTGGTTTAGTCAATCAATCTTCATTTTTTAGCTAATTCCCGTATTTCTTTTTCAATTGAGCTAACTATGTCAATTTTCTTCTCAAGTTCTTTTTTAAGTCGAGTTATAATTTTTACTGGCGTTGGATCTACACCGTATAGTATGGCGAGGTAAACACTTAAGAAATCACCAATGTATAATAGCGAGAGCATTTTAGCTAGTTTTGTGGAACCCCTTGCTGTTAACTGATGAACCTTCTTTGCCTTTTTTTCCAATATGAGCTTTATTGTTATATCTATTCTGTTTTTAAGTTCTGGTGGTTCGTCGGGATCCCTTAGTAAAATGACAGAGAACATTTTTGTAAAGATTTCGGGTCCTTCCCAACCGACGGTCTCATTATGATTCAGTTCAGGAAAAAAATCATATCCACTCAAGGATTTACTGTTTTCATTAAATTGACATTTCATTCTTTTGGCTACACTCTCTAAGTACCTTTGCCCATAAACCAAAGGAACTGTTCCCTTTATTTCCATAGCTGATTTTTTCGCTATATTTTCTTCTGTAGGAGTTGATAACCGTATCTCTTCTCTTATTCGTTTTAATAATTCTATAGCATCAATTATCTCTTCTCTTGCATTACTGATAACGCCGAGTTTTTCAAATATGATTAATAGAGGGATAAAAAGGTAGGAAATTGCAGCTCTGGGCGCCATACCCGATGGAATTTCAACAGTAGGAACGCCAAGCTGGCGTGAAAAATCCTGTAACCTTCCATTTGAAGTTATTGAGATTATCATACAACTCTTTTTCACAGCGTATAAAAATCCGCTTAAAGTTTCTTCGGTGTTGCCCGAGTACGAAATTGCGAAAACTAAGGTTTCTTTATCAACAAACTTTGGAAGGATATATTCTCTTGACACAATGACAGGTATTTCTGCTTTATCATAAAGCCAATTGCGGAACAAATCCCCTCCTATCGCAGATCCTCCCATTCCTAAGACAACAATTTTTTCTGGTCCCCGAAATCTTTCGGGGAGGATCAAAGACTCGGTTCTCTTTATTGCATCTTCACAGTGCTCGGGAAATTTTTCCAAGACTGAAAACATATTCTGTGAATCAATCTTTTTAATTTGCTGAATGTTGTCAAGCAAAACATCGCCCCCATGCCTTCTTGTCTTCGTTCTTTTTAAAGAATATTGCGGGTAAATAAATTCATAAGTGTATGATAACATCTATAAAGAAACATTAGTCATCTAAATTAAATCTTAAAAAAGTACACGTGAGGCGTTTGATTCATGAGCGATGAGAGAAAAAAACTTTGGGAACCCTCGGAAGAATGGCTAAAAAATGCAGAAGCAACTCGTTTTATTGAGTTGGTGAATGAAAATTACGGCCAAAATATTAAAGATGGTAAAGAACTCTATAACTGGTCAATCGAAAAAATTGCAGATTTTTGGGCTGCAATGTGGGATTTTGGAGGAATCATTGCTTCTAAAAAGTATGATAAGGCAGTCGAGGACTTAAGTGTATATCCGGGTACTAAATGGTTTCCAGGGGCACGTCTAAACTTCGCAGAAAACCTTTTGAAGTATAAAGACGACCAATTGGCATTTATATTCCAAGGTGAAACCAAGAAAACTGCTCAAATGACGTATGCAGAGTTGAACAAACAAGTCGCCCGCTTAGCTAAATCTCTTCGCGAAATAGGTGTAAAGGTGGGAGACATGGTAGTTTCATATATTCCAAATATGATAGAGACTGCCATTTCAATGCTTGCTGCTACTAGTATTGGTGCAACTTTTGCATCTTGCGGTGCTGAATTACAACCCAGTGCTGTAATTGATCGATTTGGACAGATTATGCCAAAAGTTCTCTTTACTGTTGATGGTTATTATTATGGAGATAAAGTATTACAAACAATTCCTAATGCGAAAAAAGTAGTTGAAGCAATTCCTTCAATTGAAAAAGTTATTGTTGTTTCTTATGTATCAGAAAAACCAGACATTAGCAGTATTCCAAATGCATTACATTGGGACGACTTTATTTCAAAAGAAGAAGATCCAGAAATTAAATTCGAGCAATTACCTTTTGATCATCCAGTCTTTGTAATGTTCTCTTCCGGAACGACTGGTATGCCAAAATGCATGGTGCAAAGTGCTGGTGGTGTCCTAATTAATCATCTGAAAGAACTAATGTTATCAACTGATGTGAAACGTTCAGACAGAATTAATTACATAACGGCTCCAAGTTGGATGATGTGGAATTGGCTGATTAGCTCGCTAGCTGTAGGTGCAACAATCATACTTTATGATGGAAATCCTTTTTATCCAGATTGGGGGACCATGTTTAAATTAATGCAAGATCATAAAATGACCATTTTTGGTACGAGTGCGGCTTATATTCATTATCTGATGGGAATAGGAGCTAATCCCGGAGAAAAATACGATTTATCATCATTGAGAGAAATATCGCAGACAGCAGCAACACTCTCGCCCGAGGGATTTGAATACGCTTATACTAAAATTAAAAAGGATCTCTACTTCAATTCTATATCAGGAGGTACCGATATCAACGGGTGTTTTGCTGCCGCACTTCCTATCCAGCCAGTATATTCTGGAGAATTACAGAGCCCAGCTTTGGCAATGAAAGTAAAAGCATACACCGATAATGCTGAACCAGTACTCGGTGAACAGGCTGAACTTGTATGCGAAGCACCTGCGCCTTCGATGCCAATATATTTCTGGGGCGATGATCCAGTAATGGAAAAATATAAAGCAGCTTATTTTGATTATTTTAAGGATAAAGGTAAGAACGTTTGGCGTCATGGCGATTACATTGTTATTCATTCTGATACAGGAGGAATGACCTTCTGGGGCCGTAGTGATGCTACATTGAAACCCGGCGGGGTTCGAATAGGGACAGCAGAAATTTATAATGTTATTGAGCAACTCCCAGAGATTGCCGATAGTTTGGCTATTGGTCAGAAATGGAAAGGTGATATTAGGGTTGTTCTTTTCGTATTGATGGCAGAAGGCCATAAATTAACTGATGATTTAAAAGATAAGATTAAGAAAACTTTGCGCGAAAAAACTTCCCCAAGACACGTTCCAGAAATAATTCTAGAAGCTCCGCCCGATGGTATCCCCTATACATTTAGTAATAAAAAAGTGGAAATTGCTGTGACTAAAATTATTCATGATATGGCCGTTGCAAACAGAGGTGCATTAAGAAACCCTGATTCGTTAGATTTCTATGAAGAAATTAAAGAAGAACTAAATAAAGAATGAATTTTTTGTTCTTCCAAAAGAATTTTTTTTTCTTACTTTTAATTTTTTTATAACCAACAACAAGGGTGGAAATAGGACTCCCTAAAGGAGGAGTTTCCTGGAGGTATTTCTACGAAAGAGAGACCTCTTGTATTCATTACCTCTGATTCAGATATACCCCTCATTGGAACTAACTTCATTGGACTTTTAGATAGAGGAACCAACTTAATTGAGGTTAAACCATGTACTGGGTGTAACTTGAATTGTATCATGTGTTCGGTTGATGAAGGGAAGTTTTCAAAAACACGTGTAACTGATTATATGGTAGACCCTTCATATATTGTAAAAGAATTTAGAAAAATCGTCGAGTATAAAGGAAACTACGATATAGAAGCGCATATTGATGCTCAAGGTGAACCAACCCTTTATCCCTATCTAAACGAACTTATTCGTGGATTGGCATCTTCTAATGGGTTAAAAGTAATTTCAATACAAACAAATGGGACTACTCTCAATGAAACAAAAATTAAAGAGTTAGAAAAAGCGAAATTAAATCGAATTAACCTTTCAATAAACTCTCTTGATTTTACAAAAGCAAAAGCAATAGCTGGAATTCATGACTATGATATAGAACATGTAAAAGAAGTTGCAAGGTTGATAGTAGATTCAGACATAGATCTACTTATAGCACCTGTATGGATACCCGGTGTTAATGACGAGGATATCAAAGAAATTATTCACTTTACCAAGAATTTAATGGAAGACAAAAATTCTAAGTCTCCAATTTTAGGAATCCAGAATTATCTAGAGTATAAATTTGGAAGAATAGTCAGAAAAATCAAAAAGAAAAGTATGAATCGTTTTTACGAAGAATTAAGGAATATGGAGAACAAATTTAGGGTCAAACTCATCTTGTCTCCAGAAGATTTTAACATACATAGAAGTAGATCATTACCTAAGCCATTTAGAAAGAGGAATGTTATAACTGGGAAAATAATTGCTCCTGGTAGGACAAAAACTTCCATGATAGCAGTTGTTGGAGACAGGTTAGTTCAAGTTCTAAGCTCTAAGCCAAAAATTGGGGAAGAAAGAAGGATGCGAATAATACAAGACAAACATAATATCTTTTCGGCGGTTTTATAAAATTAATATTTATACAAAATTGATAATTTTCAGTTACGTCAAAGGCAATCTAACGTAACTCAAATGAAGGTGTATTGTGTAACTGATTCATAGGAGAGTAAAATAAACAGATATTTTTCCTTGATTAATATGGGAAAGTATGTTGCATTTCCTAGGAAAAAAAGAAGGATTGATTGTTTTTTTTTAGAACACAGAGTCATTTAATGGAAATTTTTCGTTGATGTTTATTGTTTATAATAGAAATCCGTTTATTAGATGCTGTATGTTTGGAACCACAGTTTGTACAGATGAATTTACCGTTCTCAAAGATTCTCAATAGCTGGCCACAATTTTTACAAAATTGCAATAATGAAATTGGTATCACTCCTAGGAACTAAAGCTATATACGTAACAATAGAGTATATACATAGCAACAATGAATTGGTCTCAATTCCAAGAACTGAGGCTACATGCATAGGTTTTCTTTAAAAAATTTTGGATTGGAAACTCTGAATCGACATAAAATTTTTGAGGGTTTTTCAAGATTCGATCATGAAAGCAATCCCCTTTGAAGTTGACGGAATATGATTTTTTGATGGAAATTTGGATTCTTGTATCAGTTGTAGGAGATAAAATAATGGAAAATTTATGAATCTCAAAAAGAATTGAAAAACGATATGGAAAACTAATTTAAAACAAACAATTTCAAAGATACAAAAACTTAGTAAAGCAACAGAATTTATGTTATTTTAAAAAGAACAAAAAGGGATGTTTGATTAAAATTTCAATAGGATTCAGTAAACAAAAAACTGCGATAGTATTCGCAATAAGTCTATTAATAATTATCGCTCTAGTTTTCTATATTGGCCCTAGCGATGTACTAGGTATTCTTAAAGGAACTAACATCTATTTGGTAATTTTTTGTTACGTAATAATACTTGTTTCGTATAGCATAAGAACAGCTCGATGGAATTATTTGTTACAACCCTTAGGCTTTGAATATTCCTTTTCAATCTTCCATCTATTAACCGCAGGACTCTTCATCAACACAATAGCTCAGTTTCGCATTGGAGAACTTGCCAGAGGATATTGGTTGAAAAAATCAAAGAATTTTGCCTTAATGAAAGGATTCACTTCAATTATAATTGAGCGATTTGTCGATAGTTCTGCACTTGTGCTCCTAGTTGCAGCATCTACAATGTCTCTCTTCTCTTTTATAGCTGAAGAGAAGCAAGTAGAATTAGTACAAGCAGTACTTTTTAGTTTGATTTTGTTACTTTTATTCATATCATTCTTCTATTTAATCCATAAGCCATGGTTTATTGATTTTTGTATCAAAATACTCCAGAAAATTTTCCCTGAGAAAAAATTCAAAATTGACATTTCAGAAGGGATATCTGACTTAACAGACAACGTCCGACTTCTTATATCCAATAGAAAAGTTGTTTCTATATCAATGGCGGTTTCCATCCCTATTTGGTTGATAGAAACTACGAAAATTTATCTTCTAGCAATGGCAATAGGATATCCCATTCCGATCTGGTTAGCTTTTTTCGTAGGTGGAGCCTCTTATTTACTCGGTTCGGCTATTATAAACCCATTCGGAACAGGAACGATGTTAGCTATGATTGGCCTTCTACTCCTTTTTTTTCCTGAAGCTATAGCCTTTTCGATAGCGTTTCTAGATGTGTTTATTTACATGAGTTTCTTACTTGTTTTTGGAGGGGCTTCAAGCCTTTACCATGGAGTTAAGTTTTGAAAATTCTAATTGATGAGTATGACGGGCCAGGATTTCTCAAACTTCAGTTATAAAAGGGTAAACGACAAAAATAGGATGGCTATAATAGATAACCCTGATACATCCCGTTGATTAAAAAAAACTTATCAATGATAACACTTTCTTTGATGTAGATATGAAATGCCAGCTTTGAATTATTCTTAGTATCTCCCTATCCATGAAATAATGATTTTAGCAAATTAAGTCCCTTAAAATTATTAAAAATGATTCAAAAATAACTAAAAATTACAAAAACAAGCCCC
>JAECRX010000237.1 GCA_016292335.1 Candidatus Sifarchaeum subterraneum
AACTTTTTCTTTCGATGAAAAGTAAAAGCAATCCTTTTGCAGAGAATTCCTTAAGCGGTTCTATTTTGTAAACAAAATGCTAAAATAATTGCAAAGGATTATACATACATACAAAAAAAAAGAAACAAGAAAACACAAATTATCTTTTCAAAACTAATTACGTATCTTTTGAAATTTCAAGAATAAAAAAGTGGTGAAAACATTGCTTCTTGGTATTGTCGGAAAACCCTCTTCAGGAAAAACATCTTTTCTCAATGCCGCATGTTTAACTTCCGCCAAAGTTGCTGATTATCCGTTTACTACTGTTGAGCCAAATTTAGGTACCGCATATGTACGCACAAAATGTGTATGTAAAGACCTCGGAGTTGAAGACAACCCACGCAATTCCATTTGTATAGATGGAATTCGATTAGTCCCCATTAGATTTCTAGATGTCCCTGGGTTAGTTATCGATGCACATAAAGGCCGTGGATTAGGAAATCAGTTTCTTGATGAACTCAGGCGGGCTGATGCCCTTATACATGTTGTGGACGCTTCAGGATCACTTGATGCTGATGGCAATCCAATAGAACCTGGAACTTGGGATTCTGTTCAGGATGTGAAATGGCTGGAAAAGGAAGTGGCTTTCTGGTTAGTTGATCTTATAAAAAAAGATTGGGGAGCTTTTCTACGAAGAATTACAGAACATCAATCAATAATAGATTTATTGACCGTTAAACTTTCAGGTTTAGCCATAAAGAAGTCTCATATTCTTGAAGCCGTACACCAATTAAATCTGGATCCCGAAAAACCAAAACAGTGGTCTGATGACGATCTATTGGACTTTGCACTTACTTTGCGGAGGATTGCAAAACCAATGATTATCAGCGCAAATAAAATTGATCTTCCAACTTCTAAAGAGCATTTAGATGATCTTTTGAACTTGGGAGAAGCCTATCTCACCGTTCCTACTTGTGCACTGGGAGAGTATGCATTTAGGATGTTCTCCGAAAAAGGTTACATTAAATATATCCCTGGTGACTCGGATTTTGAGATTTTAGAACCGGATAAACTTTCTGAAAAGAATAAAGAGATTTTGATGAAGTTAAAAGTAGAAGTACTTGAGAAATACGGTTCTACTGGGGTACAAAAGATTTTAGATACATTGGTTTTCGATGTTCTCGAAATGATAACAGTTTACCCTGTTCATGATCCAAAAAAATTTGCCGATACTGATGGTAATGTTCTACCTGATGCTTTTCTTGTTCCAAGAGGTACTACAGCAAAAGAGTTAGCAGAAATTATTCATACGGATTTTGCAGATACTTTTATTCATGCCATGAATGCGAAAACTGGATTGCGGATTTCAGATGATTACGAGCTGCAGGATAGAGATGTAATCAAAATTGTTCATGCAGCAAAAAGGAAGTAGTTTAATCTCAATTCAAATTTAACAAATTGGAGAAAAATAGAGGCAAACTTGATCAGATTGTATGATTTGGCTAACGACTGCAAAAATTTTTGCTATTCCAGGATGCATCTTTGAAGCATGCCTATCTCGTTTAATTTATTAAGGATTTCCTCATAAGTTTGCTCATCATTAACCATTTTGTTTACCATTTCCTCTTGTGTGTGTGCACCTTCTTTACATCTCACAATGATTTTTTCATTACTTTCTGCAATATCTGAAATTGCTTTCTTAACCAAGACGCCAATCACCCCTCCCATAGGACAAAAGGGGGTGGTAGGCTTGAATTCAATAGTAATTGAATTATTCTCTTCATCAATTGTAACGTCCTCAGGTTCAACGATTTTTAGATCTAGAATCGAGATTGGATGTTCTGGGTCAAGGACTTTTTCCAATTTTGCCATTATTTTTTCCTTATCCATTTTATAACACCTTCATCTTGTCATTATAAAAGATGACAGTGGGTTCAAAATTTTTTTTCCTTTTTAAACTTTTTGAGATTTCCTTCCATCGGAAAGATTTTAAGTTATTTGACTTCTTGTAGGCTTGAATTTGCTGGTTGATACTGAGGCCATTTGATTTCTTGCAAAATAGACCTTGCTTGGTGGTGCTGACTCAATGGTTGAAAGTTCACTTAGAATTTTTGTAGAGAAGCGAAATTTGGAAAATGGTACCTCTGCCATAAATCTTACCAGAATAAAAGATCTTTATCTTAATCAAATTGAAATTCCCACATATCTTTTCCTTTAACGACAGATGATATACTAACAACCCTTGAAAAAAGTTCCCAGCTACTATTGAAATTTAAGAAAGTTGCCAAAGATTATGAATTGCCTGCGTCTGAGCCAACATTTTGGATTCCAGATAAAGCGGGCTTTAACCCCATTGAAATAATTAATGAATTTGAATCAAACTAAATTATTTAGAAAGCGAAATAGAAAAGATGAATAAAGACATTATTTCGTATAATCGAGAAATAGATGGTCTTGGGAAAGAACTAGAGAAATTAAAATTATTAGAGTTTTTAGAATTTGGCAGATTTTTCGAATTAGCTATGACTACCCAGTATTTTGAAATCACCATTGGCCTTATTCTTGTACATGTGGAACTTTATTCTATTTATCGGTCAATAGCCAGAAAGGAAAAAAGTGATTTTGAAAAGTCAGAATGATGAATTCTGTTGGATAGCATGCTTTTGACCTTTAGAACCTTTAAAATCCGGTAAACGTGATAAAATACACCATAATTTTCGTGGTTTGCATAAATTTCAGAGTAAAGTAATTCGTGACTTCCAAAAGAAAAAAATATTTTAAGGAGTTTAAGAAGGATATTACTTAGAGAGATGAAATCCTATGGAAATAGACCCAGTTGGACGACTGATCAGGAAAATAAAAAAAGCATATGATGAAAACCCTGATGGCTGGCGCGTTTTATCAGGAAAAGACCCTAAAGGCCACATAGATACTTTTATTGGTTGCGAGACCAAACTTTGGCAGATAAAATTTGACCCTATTAATCCCTTCGAAGCGATTGGCGTTGGCAGTCCCATTAAAAAAATTGATGACGAAATTCAAATGAAGTTAATGGAGAAAGGGGAGAAAAAACCTTTCCATGTATTATTTCCACAATCTACGAGGGACGTCATAGTGGCCATGGGATTGGAATCTTACTCCTCTGAGTCTACCAAAGATCTAAAAGAACTGATTTCCCATAAACAGAAAACTTTAGAGGCCGAGTTAAATAAAAAACTTGAAATGTTGATTGATAAGAGACAACCAGAAAGAAAGAGCCTGTATATCTGATTATTCGAGAAAAAGGTTTTATATTCCATTCTCTTTATTCTTTTAGGGATTTTTACAGTAGTTCAAGCGAGAATGCTCCTCAGTTCACGGGGGAGATGAATCGCGTTTTTATCACACTTTTTATTATCGCGTACCATTGGTTCTCTTCTGATTCTATATTCAAAA
>JAECRX010000238.1 GCA_016292335.1 Candidatus Sifarchaeum subterraneum
AAATAGCTACTGGAGCTGTTATTCCCAGAGGTGCAAATGCAGTTGTAATGGTAGAATATACTGAAGTTGAAAAGGATAATATCATGATATATAAGCCAGTGAGTGTTGGCCAAAATATATTTAGTGCAGGTGCAGATGTAGCTGCAGGTGAACTTATTTTAAGAGAAGGAGATCTCATAGATATTAGAAAAGTCGGTGTTTTATCTGCAATTGGTGTATCAGAAGTTTTAGTCTATGAAAAACCTAAGGTTGCAATAATATCCACTGGAAACGAAATTTTAGAGGTCGGAAAGCCTTTAAAGCAAGGTTATATTTATGATATTAATGCCCCCACACTTTTCAATGCGGTTAGGGAAGATGGCGGTGAGCCCAAGTATTTTGGAATTGTTGAGGATGATCCAAATCTATTAACTGAAAAAATAAAAGAAGCTCTAGCAGAGAGTGATATAATATTATCTTCAGGGGGGACGAGTAAAGGTGCAGGAGATATCTCTTTAGAGTCAGTGTCAAAATTGGGTAAACCAGGACTACTTTTTCATGGCATAAAAATGAAGCCAGGTAAACCCCTTGCCTGTTTTGTAATAAATGAAAAAATTGTTTTTTGTCTTCCTGGGTATCCTACAAGTGCGTTGATGACATACAAAATATTTGTTTCCCCTCTTTTGAGAATGTTAGCTGGATATTCCTCACCCGTGCATAGCCTCTTTGCAACATTAAGTATGGAGGTTAGAAATTCGGGAGGCAGAAATTATCTGTTGCCTGTGAGTTTAATCAAAAGAAAAAGCGGATTAATTGCTTACCCCATATTGAAAGGATCAGGCGCAATAACAACTTTAGATTTAGCAAGTGGATTTGTAAATATCCCTGGAGACATTCAATATCTTGATGAAGGAGAAAAGGTCGAAATAAATCTTTTTCAAAAGGAAGTCGATTTTCCTGACATTGTTTTCATGGGTAGCAATTGTGTTGGCGTTGAATTGATCTATAAAATGATGCGAAATCAATCTGATTTTAAAATGAAGATTTTCAACGTGGGATCAATGGCCGGGTTAAGAGCAATCAAAAGAAAAGATGCAGATCTAGCGGGGATGCATTTACTTGACAGTAAGACAGGAGAATATAATATATCCTTTATTAAGAAATACAAGCTAAAAGATGCCGTTTTGGTTAAGGGATATGAGAGAGAAATCGGGTTGATCGTAGAAAAAGGAAATCCGAAGAATATTACAAAAATTGAAGATTTTTTAGATAAGGATGTGACAATAATCAACAGAATTGAAGGTTCAGGCACTAGAATCCTTCTTGACGGAGTATTAGAAAAAATCGCAAAAGAGAGGAATATGTCTATCGAGGAAATAACATCTAAACTCAATGGATATTATACTGAAACTAGAACCCATGGGGCTGTGGCAGCCGCAGTAAACATAGGGAGAGCAGATGTTGGATTAACCATTAGAACAGTAGCAGTTCAATATGATCTTGATTTCATTCCCATTCAAAACGAAGAATACGATTTCCTTTTCTCTAAGGAAGCATTTGAAAGTGAAGCAGGAAAATTGATTGTTGAAATTTTAAGGTCGAAGGATCTTGAAAAGAAATTAAGTCGGAAATATCCAGGATTATACACAACCAAAAAAACAGGATTAACTATTAATTTCTATATCTAAAATAATTGCAACCATCTAATTCATCAATACCTACAAAAAAGGCTCCCCCATAGATTTTTTGTTTTTCTTAACAAAATGCGTCTTTTAAAATCTTATCATGGTCGAAAGCGAGCTTTTTTGGAATTTTTTTGAAGCTTTTAGCTTCTTTCGCATCAGTATTGGCCATTAACTCCCCACCAACTTCTTTAGCCAAGAACGCGATGCTGACGACATGTCCTCTGGGGTCTCTATCCGGATCGGAATATACCCCAATTAATTTTTCGATCTCAACGTCGAGGCCGGTTTCTTCCTTGGCTTCTCTAATGGCAGCATGTTCTACGGTTTCACCATACTCAACAAATCCACCAGGAATCGGCCAATAATCAATGAAGGGTGATTTTTTTCTTTTGATTAAGATGATGGAATTATCTTTTCTTTGGATCACAATATCAACCGTTAGCAGCGGTGCTTGTCTTTTCACCGTCATATACCTCAAATCAGTATTGTCAGAAAATAACTGAAAAACCAATAAAAATATATGGACTATCAGTGTGAGGGTGGGAGAAAAGGGAGCCAAATCGAGTGGTACGATTGAAAGGGAAAGGAGAAAAATCCGTAGAAGAGAGGGGGCAAGTGAAGGCAACAGGGAAAAAGAAAAGGAATGCCAGATAGTAGAGGCTCCTGAGCCAGCAACGAGGGGACTCCCGCCCTATTACCTTAGGTAATTACCAAACGAAAAATCTCTGATACACTCAATTCTGCCATACTTTTCTTAGAAAATCTGTATGCATCTATGTCTTGAGGTAAAATTTTCTCGTATACTATTCTTAAAAGAACTTCATTTCAACTGGGTCTTGGTGGATCTAAGTCTACTCTATTGAATATTCCTTTTATGTGGTTTACAACCTGGTATAAATGAATCTCGGGGTTCCAACCTTGTTCCAGTATTGGGAGTCGAATATGATTTGTGTTAGGATCAATATTAGGATGATCAACAGGTGTCGAAACTTTGCATATTGGTGGAGAACTTGGATAGTTTTCGGGGATATATATGTCAACTCCTATTTTGAATCCCGGAACTTTTTTAACAAATACATTTCCATGCCAATGAAATAAATTACCTTCAACTGGTTGAAATCCTCGTGCCCGATTATACATATATTGTGATTCGCGGACAATTATGAGCTCTGTTGTTATCTTAATCATCTCCTCTATCGATATGACGTTTATCGTCCCCTGCGAGTCATCCGAAAAACCATCTTAAGCTTCGGGCTCTCATAGATGGCTTGTCTCATGCACAAGAACGTACTGTGAATGGTGTATTCACAGTATTCCGTTATTGCATGGTTCATTTTAATCATCAATTTGTTCTTCAATTATTGATTTTTAACTTCATCTGGGAAATCTCCCAGAATACAAGGTAACTCATCATTTTTTTAACTTTCCCAATATGTCCTTTTTCAATTTCTCTCAGTAGAGAGGATTTTAGTTATTTTACTCTTTTCTGAATCAGTTACACAACAGCCAAAGAGTGCATTGCCAAATCAAAATTTAGAGAAATAAGAGATCAAATTACATAAAGACTTTTAAAGTCAAATATACTCTTTGAAAATTAGCTTACTTCAGCATCTCACTAACAGCGGGAAGATCTGATATGACTTTCAAATACAAAAAAAGATTCAAACCCGAAACTGTAGACAAACTGATTATCGAAACGATGGAGGATAAAAAAACTAATATAAGAAATGTAAAAGATCTTGTTAAACATTTGCAGAGAAAGTATAACATCCCAAAGAAGACAACCCTTGAACGCGTAGAAGAACTGGAACTTAACGGCAAAATATCACTGCGCAGTGCAACCGCCGAACCTAAGGAACCGATCCCTGAAGATATTCTAGAATTCCTTCAAAGTCACTATGGACTTGAATTTTGGATCGTGTGCTTATTGACTCTTGTTACCATCCCTGCAGTATTATTTCTTCAAGATCCTCCTCTTGTTTACATAAGATGGGTGCTAGCCATTATTTTTGTCTTATTCATACCTGGGTATGCACTGACTAGTGCATTGTTTCCTACCTCTGAAGAAATTGATGAAATTGAAAGAATTACCTTAAGTTTTGGTCTCAGCATTGCTGTTGCAGTCTTTACCGGATTAGCTTTGAACTTCACTTTTGGAATTCAACTTTTACCGTTGGTCGTAAGCCTTTCTGGTTTCACATTTGTAGTCATGCTCATTGTTTTATTGAGAAAAACAAATAAATTAGAGAAAATCCCAGAAGTCATACGTAAATTTTTATCAGGACGTAAACCTCCAGAGAGTAAGGAAAAATGAAATAAATTTACCTGTGAAGCCCCCGTTCAAATTTATCGATATTTGAAGATCAAAATTTTGTTACCAATGGGAAAAGATACATAGCAATCGGTCCTGGGCGGATTTGGGTGCCTGCGACAACTTTCTCTTGAATTTTTCTGATTAAATACACCGCTTTCTCTATATCTTTGAAATCATATTCCCTAAATAAAGCTGCCGTGTAAGCTTTTCCAAATCGAGGCAAAATTTGAACTATTAAGGGATTCAGGGAAAAATCTTTTTTGAAGGGATTGTTGGGCGTTATAATAATTCTTCGGCTTTCAGGTTTTTTTTCAATTTTCTTTTTTACATGCGCTAGTTGATCTATTGATATCCATTCATCTTTGTTGTCAGGTTTTCCCTCAAACCTTCTCAAATTTTTCCCTAAATGATTCTTTCCGTTGACCGTATCTTCAGCAAATCGTTTTAACGCTGTCGAGTTTTCGCCATCCGTTTCATCAAAATCTTCTAATCTGAAGATGACAAAAAGATGCTTCTTTTTTTCAGAAACTTTTGTTGAGTATTTTTCAAGCTTATGTTCCAACTCAGCCATGATAGAGTGGTAATGTGTGTTCCGAAGCAAAACGGGTCCAGGTATTGTGAACTCATTGATTTTCTGGGCGGAGCTGGCTAGGCTTATCGAAAACTTGGTAGCTTTTTCAATGGTTTCAACCGCAGTATCGTAAACATGAGCAGAGCAAGATATTGAAGTCAATGTTCCTGCCGAATGTTTTGAACCGAAAAGGTCCATAGCTACGTCATGTTTCAAAAATATTTCGTTGATACCTACCAGATCTTCAGAGTGTGCTCTCCCCATGTCGTTCGATCGGATGAACACGATAATGTGGACTTTTTCGTTTTGATGGTCAGCGTAATACAAAACAATATTGATACAGGGGGGATTAGGACTGTATAAATCCTCTACAGGGTTCCAGAATTGACAGAAAGCGGAGGTTGCCCCATGTTTCAATTCTTCTAGGGCAAATCTTGACTGGTCGTGACCGAATCTCTTTCTCATGCACCAACCATAGGTGTAGGTATGAGTTCCTCTAGAATCGGAAATGTATTGTGGTATGTATTGCTCCATGACAACATCGGTAGAAAGCCCGATGTAGTTAGAAGGCAGTTTTTCTCCGCTTTCATAATCTGTTAGATGCACAGTGCTACAAAAGGTTTCTTTTGTAGATTGCCTTTTATCTTCAGTTATAACGGGAATTCCCCTTTTCAGGATTGTGTTAATATAAGTTCTCCATGCTAGGTTAATGTTTCTGGATCTGATCAGATATGGCCCGAAAAAATCCCGTGGCTCACTTTGACTAAAATCGCTCAGCATGATTAATAACAACTCAAAATGATCTTATTTGAAATCTGTCAAAATAAATGGGCTAGAAAATTTTGGAGCGAGCTCCAAAACATTGATTATTTCATTGCTGATGGCAAATTCAATGGCTGCTACCTGTCGAAAAATTTTTTCTGCCTCTTTGATGGGACCATAGAGGTTGATGTCAATTCCATATAGCGTTGGAAGAATATATATACCGCTAAGATCAAGCGTTTTTATTAGTTCTACATTAAATTCTCTACTTTTTGGAAGCAAAGAACACAAGTTGTGAATACCAATTGCTGCGGGAAAGCCAAATTTGTTTTTGAGCATCCACGTAGTGTGAAGAGATCCAATTCCTCCCTCAATTAACAAGGGGACACCTGGATCTAAAATAGGATGACCAACCCAATTCTTATAATATCCCCATAGTTCTTCTGCTTTCTTAGCGCATCCCTCTAGAGAAATGTCATAAGGCAGTAGAATGGCGTAATCAACTCCTCCTAGATTTTTGAGTTCATTAAATTCTTTTTCACTTTTCTGAAAGATGCTATTATAGATAACTCGATCAGAAATACCAATATCTTTTGCAAAAGCGATTCCTTTGATTCTCGTTTCCAAGTCAGGAGAGTCTATAATTATTGGTGAATCTGTTAAGTCGGCTACATAGGATACATAATTTTCCATGGCTTGTGGACATTCACCAACGATGTGAACCATGTCGGGAATGTTGTATATGTGTGATAGGTTATTTTGTTTTAAGATCAAGTCATCAACTTTCTTTTTATTAAACCTTCCTTCTTTGTGGTCATCGACAACTTTATCTCCTTTATAAAATATAGTCCCAGCAAGAACTGTGGGAAATTCACCTCTTTGACCTCCAATTTTCACACCTGAGAGGTCATACACAATCAATTCATTATTTCTAAAGAAAAGTCGATTCAAAAACGAAAATCCCTTTGAAAATAATTCTTGGTGTTTTTCCTCAAATTTTTTTAACCCTTTTTTCCAGTCTAATTCAATTTTTGGCTTTGGTGGAAACAAAGGTTCTTCTTCAAATGGTTTTTCTTTCTTTATTTTCTTAATATTTGAAAGAATTATATCTAAGTCTGTCTGTTCCCTCAAATCAATCAAAGAAATAATTTGTTTCCTGAATCTCTCAACAAACTTTTTGGGGTTCTCATTACCAAAATATTTGGGTAAAAGAATAGGAATAGTCCCTTGACTACCAATGATTTGGTTCTCATCATCTAACCCGTGGTTATATAAGGATACAAGAGTTTGTCCAGGTTCATGACCAGCAACTTTTTCTCCACATACTACAAGACTACGTATATTTGGATTTGAAACGATATTTTGGACAATTTTAGCGATTCCTTCATTCTCGATTTCAACAAACCCGGCAATAGCAATCTCAGATGAAAAATTTGAGATTAATTTCTGGGGGAGAGAATATGATCCACAGGTGGCTATTGCAATTGATGCTTTTGGATTCCCAATAGTGTAATCTCCTGAAATTGGAGGCCATTTTTCCTTTTCAGTATTATTGTCCATAAAATTGTCTCCATCACAATTTTTGGAATGACATTTGAAATCTAAGATTCGCGGAGTTTTTTTATCAATCTAACGCGGTTAGGACTTCACATCCATTATCTTTCACCAAAATAGTGTGTTCAGCTTGGGAAACTAATCCATTATCAATTTCTTTGAGGACAGGGTAAGGATAGATTGTATTAATTTTTATAAGATGCTTCAACGCTTTATAAACCCGTTTTGGTCTAATTTTTAGGTCTTCACAGAGCCATCTAGAAGCAAATGGAAGTCCTCTATATTTTGATTGAACATATTCCAAAATTCTCGCTGAATCTTTTTGCTCAACTTTTTTCTTGCTTATCAAACTAAATATATACACTCTTTTTTGTTCGATAACGTATCCTTTTCCATCAGTAGCAAATGGTTCTATGGCGTATACTTCACCAGATTTAAATCGCTTTGAAGTTAATCTTTTTACTCTATCATTGGGAATCGTTATCCCTGCATGCAATTCGTAGCGATTCATCATGTGGCCAGAAAGATTTTTTACAGGTTCAAGCGAAAATTCACGGATTTTATCTCCAATGATTTTTCCAAGATCGTTGATTTTAAAACCATCTTTAACGTGTTCTATCGCTTCATTAAGGCTTTCTTCAGCTGCTTTGATAAAGAAAGCTTTGTCTTTTTGCCCAAGATAAAAAGTCCTTGCAGCATCAGCTATATATCCGTCAATGTGTGCTCCACAATCAATTTTTACTATTGACTCTTTTCCTAATACATGTTCATCATTATAAGGCGAGGTATAATGTGCGGCTATTTCATTAACAGAAATATTTGGAGGGAAAGCGAGGGCACCGCCCTTTTCAAGAATTGCACTCTCAACTTTTTTGCATATTTGCAAAAGAGGAACACCTGGCTTAACCCATTTTTCAGCCTCCTTCAAAACTTTTGCCACGATTCTTCCGGCCTCTCTTATTTTCATCTAAATCACACCAAGCAGACCTCTCCCAAGTGGGAGAAGATTGAAATAACCCGAGCACGATTTACAAATTCAACAAGTATAGCTTTCTTAGGAGAAACAGCTTATTTTTTGACCAAAACATGAATATCAAGGTGTTGCTTCAACGTTTTCCTTGAACATAGTTCTTATACCATATACCCCTATAAGATATATTCGCTTAGTCATGTCACACGCCCAACCCATCAGGGATGAGTTTTTGACAGTTTTTTACGCCCTATGAAAGTCATTTTGCGTTATATCTGTCATTTAAATAAAGTAGTGCCTAATAAAAAAAATTTTGGAAAGTCACTTTGAGAATTCAAACCACACTTTTTTGTTTCGTGGAGGATGGACTCGAACAAATGATCGAAACTTAAAAATATACTTTTGTTTTATCGGAGTCTACTCTTTGCCAACCACAAATATTTTTTAAAAGAGCGCATTATGCGTTCTTGTAGATAAAAAACTCATTAATGTAGGTCTGACACCTGAAATAGGTGGATATATTTCTCTTAGAATAAAGAAATTCACATTTATGGAGAAGATTAGGATGTATGAGATAACGCTAATTCCCGGCGATGGAGTTGGACCCGAAGTCACAGAAGCTGCAAAGAGATGTATAGAGGCTACTGGTGTAAAGATAAAATGGGATATAGTTGAAGCTGGAGCTGATATTATGGAAAAATATGGAACTCCCTTGCCAGCACAAGTTCTTGAGTCAGTTAAAAAGAACAAAGTTGCACTAAAGGGTCCTATCACAACTCCTGTCGGAACTGGATTTAGAAGCGTAAATGTTGCATTGAGAAAAAAATTAGATTTATATGCCTGTGTGAGACCTTGTAAAATCTACCCGGGTGTTAGAACCAAATATGATAATGTTGATTTAGTAGTAATTAGAGAAAATACAGAAGATCTATATGCGGGAATCGAATTTAAGCAAGGCTTATCTGAAACTAAAGAATTTATTGATTTTGTTGAAAAATTAAGTCACATTAAGATCAACAAAGACTCTGGCATAAGTATTAAACCGATTTCCATTAAAAATTCTGAAAGAATTGTCAGATTTGCATTCGAATACGCAAAAAAGTATAACAGAAAAAAAGTTACAGCTGTCCATAAGGCAAACATTATGAAGTTCAGTGATGGATTATTTTTAGAGGTTGCACGAAAAGTCGCTGAAGAATATCCAGAAATCGAATTTGAAGACAGAATGGTTGACAATATGTGTATGCAACTCGTTCAGAAACCAGAAATTTATGATTTAATGGTTTTGCCAAATTTGTATGGAGATATAATCTCTGATTTGTGTGCAGGACTTGTTGGAGGATTAGGGGTCGCACCAGGAGCAAATATCGGTGAGGATATTGCTGTTTTTGAGGCTGTCCATGGCTCTGCCCCAAAATATACCGGACTGAACAAAGTGAATCCAACTGCACTCATTCTAAGCGGGATAATGATGTTGAGATATCTTGGAGAAGTTGAAGCTGCTGATAGATTAGAACAGGCTACTGCAACCGTTATCAAAGAGGGAAAATATGTTACCTACGACATGAAAAAAAATAGAGACGATCCGACCGCGGTAGGAACAAAAGAGATGGCAAATGCGATTATAGCGCAGCTATGAAATTTATTGGGCCCCCCGCAAGTCCTCCTCTACTTCCTTAGGGTGCCAGACCTTCATAGATCATTTGTCTCATACACAAGAACTTACAACATGCTATTTGAATGTAGTGTTCCATCCTGTGCAACATTTAAGAAAAGGTTCATCATCAATACAAGATGGTCTTTTACCGAACTAAAACCATATTTTTGGCTTTCGTTCATATATTCTCCCAAAATCGTCATCACGCCAAAAGCTCTGTTATCCTGCAACTTGTCCAAAAGGAACACAAATTTTCCGTGATTAGCATAAGTCAAAAAATTTTTTGATCAGGAAAAACTTCTATGCCTTTCTCAGTTATTTTGTAAGGAGCTAATTTTTCATTAAATTTGGTTCCCCTCATTTTACGAATTTCAAGAATCCTTATTAGGGATTCTTCTTTTCTAAAATTAGTTAAAACAATTACTCCACTTGTCACGTATTCCAAAGGTAGGAATGAGGTCTTATAAGGTTTCTCTGAAGTCAATAAAGTAGTTATATCCATTTCTCCTAAACTTCTGAATAATTTGAAAATTTCTGTTCTCGAAGACGTCTCAGATTCATAACCAATATCAATAGCACTAACAGGATCTATTACTAATCTATCAATTTTGATTTCTTCTTCTTGGGTAGCTTGCCGCAATCCTCGTTCTAAGCTGCCGATAGTAATTTTAATACTTGGTTCAAGACTAAGAATATCGTAGAAATCTAAAATTGTCAGCAATCCTTCAGCTTGTTTATCTACAAAATCCCAACCAAAAAAAATCATATCCGACAACAATTCATTTTTAGTTTGATCCAATGTTATGAAAATAGCTTTTTCGTTTCTTAAAAAGCCTTCGAACACGAATTGGGTACAAAAAGTAGTCTTACCAGTTCCGGGCTCGCCAATGACGAGGTAATTGCGCCCTGCCAAAAATCCACCGCCCAGCATTTCATCTAAGCCGCTAATGCCTGAAGACAATCTTTCTTGTTTTTTTTCCATATTTTCAAGTACCCCCAATAGAAGAGATTGAAAACGAATTGAAACTTAAATTTGGGAGAATTGAACTACGGATCTATTCTTTTTCCAAGGGTATTCTTTTTATGAAACCATTAATTAATTATTTTTCATTGGCTCTTTATGAAACCTTTGCTTATTTTGAATTAATGCAATTTCATTTCCCATAGAAAATTTGATCACATCTAAAGGTAATTATGGTGCCATTATTGCTAACTCATACTATATTAGAATTCATTTTGGCACATACCTTTTGCATAAAAAAGAAAAACGGTCAACAAATTCTTCGAATTCATCTCCAAAAAAATATTTTTTATAGTGTTGCTAATAAGATAATGGGAGAGGTTAGACAGCATGCAAATGGCTTAAGGATCATTCGGAAATCAAAATATCAGGTGAGCTGATCAACTTTTCTACAAAAAGAGGGATATACAAGAAAAAGACGTCATCTTGAAAGCTGTCGGCCATAATATCCGTTCATATCGCATACAAGCGGCTTGGTCTTCCTTGTTTCTGAAATTTTTTTAGTTTTTACACTTCTACTCCAATCTTTCAAAAGGATTCCCTGTTATCATGCCTTTTGATGTTTTCCTTTATTCTCCTTCTTTTCTTTTTTCACCTTAGCTGGCTGCCTCCTTTATTATTTCTTCTACTATCTTCTAATTCTCCCTCCTCCTCTCCACATCTTTTTTTTCCATTCCATCAACTTTTTATTCAATGGACGAGTTCTGGCATTTGAAAACCTTTAAATATACAAAAAAAAGTAAATTGAATAATAAATAAATTTTATTAAGAGAATATTTATCGTTAGTAAAATTATATAAAACTATCTGATAGACAAAAAAAGAAAGTTAATAAAACTTTAGAGGTAAATGGTATGGTTTCTAGGACAATGCGTGCGAAGAGGTCCCTTTCCCAAACAGCCCAGGGGAACAACCTAATAGAAAAATTTTATCTAAAATACAAAATGCCCCTCTTTTTTGGAAAAGGAGGTAATACCAGGATTGAAATTACACAACTTTTACAGAATTTTCCATGCAATGCACACCAAATTTCTCAAATGCTCAAAAAATCATACAGAACCATCCGTTATCACCTAAACATTCTTCAAGACAACGATATTCTTGAAGTGGACAAAACTGGTGGAAATTACGGCGCCAAATACTTTGTATCTCCAAAATTTAATATTGAAATATTTGAAAAGTTACTGAGCACAAACAGATAGTTAAGGACATGTAACAAATCTTGGAACAACACAATTGTTGGGTATAGTAGCCAGCTCTTTTGCACGCTCTGTGTGTGACATCACAATTGCCAATTGTTTATGAGGGATTTAATTCTTCAGTCATTTTTGTTGATGGTGAAATTAATTTAAATTCAAAATTGAAGAATCCAAACAAAAAAGTAATTGTAATAGAACTTTTTGAAAAAATAGATCGTCGATATGACGGAGTGAAGTAGCTTGAGTAGCTTTTAAAAGTAGCCGAAAACACACTTGCACCTTTTGGTTATGGAGTTAAAGAGTTACAAGATTTCTTGTCATAAGAGTCGGTGTGTCGTCTCACCCAATATTCATGAATTCTAACTAACAAGAGATACTAAACCGCTACTTACTTATTAATCAGGCACTCTTCGCAGATAAAAGGCCCATCAATTTCTCTTAGATTATCAGACCATTCTCCACATTCATCACAGAAACCGGAAAGGGAATTAATTGCAGGAGAGAGAGCCAGTTCACCCTCACCTCTGCTTCTTTCAAGCAGAATCTCAATTAATTCTGGAACGACGGATATTACATCACTTGATGTCAAGATTCCAATCAGTTTTCCTTCTTCGACTATCGGGAGTCTACGAATTTTGTGACGGGCCATCATCCTCATTGCATCAACAAGATATGCATCTGATTTGCAAGTTATTATTGGTTTAGTCATTACTTCTTCGACCTTGATTTCTTCCATCTTTTTTCCTTTGGGCAATCCGCGACTGATAATGTCCATTTCGTTGAGTAGCCCTATTGGATTTTTATTCTCTTTATCCACAACGAGAAGGTAACTGATATCTTTTTCTCCCATTAGTTTAATGGCATTGTCTAAAGTTGTTGATGGGGAGACTGTTATTACATCAGTGCTCATCACATTTCTAACTTTTACGTCATCTATTTCAGCCAAGATTTTCCCCCACAAGGTTTGATGTTTGCTTCTCGTTAAAAGGAGGAAATTTTAATAACTATTTAGTTTTCAGTAGCAGAAATGGTTTGGGTTGACTTTTGTAAATAACTTAGAGGCTTAAGTTAAGCTGACTATTCAAGGGAAGATATCTTTATGAAAATATAGAATGGGCAGACATTAACTCACTCACAAGAACTTTAGTTACAAATTTTATTTAAAAATATAATTCTCTATCTTCTCTTTCCTGTTAAGTAGTTTTTATTGATTTTTTGACAGAATAGAGTATTTTAATTGTTCGATTTAACATATTACTTGCTTTTAATAAGAGCTCTTTGAGGGATTCTATGTCTTTTCCCTCATCAAGTTCTTTAAATTGTTTTAATAAATTTTTTGTTTCTGGGTTACTATACAATCTATTCAAATGTTTTATTATTTCAGTAGCAGCGTAAATATAGGCATTTACTTTTTCAAATTCTTCTTCTCTGAATTTTTCAGCCTCTTTCACCATGTCTCGGCTTGTTTCATATAATAAGTATGGGAAGAAATTGCTGCATTCCACATTTCTCTGAATCATTTCCTCTGCGGTTTCTAAAGTTGAATTTATTTCATCTATCAAGAATTTGGCTTTTTCTTTTTCGCTAAATTTTTTAATGATTAAAGGGAAGGGACCGATATTTGTCGAATAAATAGTCTTAAGTGAATCCATATATCTCAAATTAATCGAAATAGGAAATTCTGTTGTCTCTCTTTCTCTTTGTTCAGATTTCAAAGTCCATTGGAACTTGACTTCTTCAGCAGGTTCAATTATATTCCTTCTTTTAACAATATCTCCGTCAGCGATTATTCCTTTTTGGGGGAAAAATTCTAATTGGACGTCAAACGCGTTGCCTTCCCCAACATTTTTTAGAATCAATTGGATAGCAAATTCATCTCCATAAACAACATCAAAAGGAAATTCGATTGTTGATTCAAGATTTGGATAAAGGACCTGTTCTCTAATTTTATTTTCAAGAACATCGAAAGCTTGATCAACAAGTTCATTTAAAAAAGAAGCATTAATCCTAACAAGAGCAGACTTCAAGATAGAACCCAAGACAGTTCTATCCTTAGTTAATAACTCAAGATCCAAACTTTCATATGCCTCAATCACTTCCCTTGTTAAATTTAAAATGGGGAGTTCACCAACCTGTTCGGAACTATATCCTGTTTGGGAGATCCAATCATCAAAGGTCTTTTTTCCAGATTCAAAATCTTCGATTAGTATGTAAATAAGCGCTGAAAGTGAGATAGATGCAACAGCATCATCCCAATCTTCCCAAAGAATATAATCAAAAGAAGCTGCCTGAAGACTGTTTGCAACATTAGTATAACAATTTTTTATTTCCTCTTCAAATCCTAAAAGAGTGTAGATTTCTAAAGCATAGTAAAAGTTTTCTGCAGCAGATCGATAGGATTTTTTATTAGTAAAGTAATCCTCTGCTGCTTGGCGATATGTTTTAGCAGCCTGTTCGTAGAGAGATTGTGCGTTTTCTTTTAGCCCTTTTGTTTCACAAATTTTAGCTGCTTCTTTAATTCTAAAAGCGGCAACAGTGTATCTTGTTTCGTTCAGGAACTCAGCAGCCTCATCTTTCAGCCTTTGTATTAGTTCGTCATTATCTTTTGCCAATTTCTTCACCCAACTAATGATAATTGCCGCTTTAGCGTTTTTCTCTAAATTATTAGGATACCATATAAATTATTTATAGGCTTTGGATTTAGAAGTTAAGTCCACAATTTTTCATCAATAAGAATGTAAATAAGGAAAGATTGTAAATCTTTCAATCATAGGTAATAACTTGAATGATGATATCTTTCAATACATCCTTTGTTTCGGTATTGTCTTACAATTCTTTTTGGTAGTAATGTCTAAATTTAACCAAATTTTATTACTTAACTCAATTAAAAAAATTAATTAATGCTATCTTCGAAAAAATGAACAATAGTAACACGGGAAATACGTCATATTTTTATAAGACAAAAGATACCAGGAAGACAAAAATCCTCCCTTCTCTAATTTCCCATGAACGAAAGGATAAAAAAGGAGAGGAGTGGAAAGGCCCTTGAGTGTAGATTCACGGGGAAATTTATAGCTTGGGAGATGATCTTAGTCCTATAATGGGAGACAAAAATGTGCTATATTTTTCGTGAATAGCTAAGTTCTAGTTTATCTTCTCCTTTAGAAGTATTTGGGCTAAAAGAACCTTGGAGTATGTAAATGAACTTATATGTATATCATGTCTTCCAGTGTGACCCAAAAAAATGTACAGCTCTAAAACTTAAGAGATTTGGATATTTACGAATATTAAGTAACTATCGGCAGATTCCAAGATTATCGATTGTCCTTAACCCCTATTCAGAGCAAGCATTCTCGAAGCAAGATAAAGAAAACGCACTCAACTACGGAATAGTTGCAGTGGATTGTTCTTGGTCAAAAGCAGATTCGTTTTTTCACTCAAAAAAGAGAGGTGTGAATAGATGCCTTCCCTATCTTGTTGCTGCAAATCCAATAAATTATGGAAAACCAAGTAAACTAAGTACCGCAGAAGCACTTGCTGCTGCTTTGATGATTCTCGGTTTTTCGGAGCAAGCAGAGCAAATATTATCAAAATTTAAATGGGGGATGCACTTCTTATCCCTAAACAACTCTTTATTGAAAACATATTCTAATGCAAAAAACAGTAAGGAAATAGTTCAAAAACAAAAAGAATTTATGAAAAATTTGCAAGAAGACAAAACTACTTGCCGGTGAAATGAATCTCAACATTCAGATGAGATTACTTTAAGTCTCTAAGTTATTTACAAAAGGCAACTAAAATCCTCTCTACCTCAAAAAACTTAACAGTTACGAAAAATTAAAATTATTGTTGGGATGAGAAATTAAACTTGAGGTTAGGAGGAGAAGGATGGCTACCGGGTGTTAAACACCTGAGGAAGGTCCTCCCTCTCACTAGACAGCAGTGTGGCAGAAGCCACAGGGTGAGAGCCCTCCTCTGGGAGCAGAAACGACACGTCCACACATAAATGGCGATGATTTGGAGAAGTTTTTGGTAACAAAAACAAGCTAACCCATCGAGGACATGTGTGGGAACGTTGAAACGGCCCAAGACTGCGAGAGAAAGCCTAAATAGGCTCCCAATGAGAAGTCTAGTCAAGGGAGCGGGTAAGGCGCTTAGGTGAATGCCATCAAGGGATTAAGGGTAACCTTGGTCCTTAAACAGAAGGAGGCCTACTCTCTCCACCTGACCTCTTATTTGAGTTAGAAGATATCCCAATAATCTGACAAAAAAGAATATGCTTCTTTGAGCACAACCTCAACCTTTTCGATTCTTCTAGGAAAACTAGGGGCAAAACGAAGATCAAAGGGTGTGAATTCTACATCAATCAAGGCAGAAATCACGGCCGCAATTGAAATAGGCAATGCTATTAAACTATATCCTCCTTCGAGTATGAAAACAGCCCTCTTCTTCATTTCCTTTATTTTTTTTGTGACAATTTCATATGCCCTAGAAGTTAAATTCATATTTCCAACTGGATCTGCGAAGTGTCCATCAAATCCAGCTGAAATCAACATAAGATCGGGGTTAAAACTTTTGGCTAGCGGTTCAAAGATACTTTCAAAAGCTAAAATGAAACCATCGTCACTTGTCCCCAATGGAAGTGGGAGATTAATATTTAACCCTTCACCAGCTCCATGGCCAATTTCATCGAAGAATCCTCGTTCCTCATACTCATGAAAAGAAATGTATAATACACTTGGATCAGAATAAAAAATTTCACTTGTGCCATCGCCAAAATGAGTATCAAAATCCAATATGAGAAATTTTTGAAATCCGTAATTGGCTCTTAAGTTCTCAACTGCTATTGCAATATTGTTAAAGAAACAAAGACCAGCAGCTCTAGAAACACCAGCATGATGTCCAGGTGGCCGAATTAATGCAAAAGAAAAATTAATGTTTTCTTTGACAATTATCTCACTAGATAACATTGCCCCTCCAGCAGCAAGACACGATAAATGGAATGTATCCTCAGATGCGAGTGAAGAATTTCCTACCTCTCCTCCACCGCGTTCGGATATATTTTCAACAATTTGCAATAGATAGGGAGAATGAACTTTGAGCAAATCACTCGATTCAGCCACTTTAGGCTTAAAAACACAAATATCGTCATTTTTTAATATTGAATTTTTGTCTAAATAATCTATTGTAAGTTTTAAGCGATTTGGATCTTCAAAACTTTCCAAGTAGGGACGAGGAACAGTTTGACTATGCATCATCGAAAAATCTTCATGAAAAATTAGCCCTAACTTAGCCAAAATCTTTCACTCCTTCCAAATCTGGTAAATTTGAAAACTTTTCAACAAAGGAACTTGTCCAGTATTTCATGAGTGAGGTGGAAAAATAGGTAAGGGCAGACTTCCGAATTAGGGATATATGAGATAAAATACTTCTCTATCGAAAAACTGTGCCCTTCCCGTATGCAGTTAGTCTACGAGGGAGTATAAAGTTTTCGTTTCGTACATTTTCCAACTCTTCCTTTTGCGTTTATATCGAGAAACTAAAGAACTAGGAAGCACTTCCAAATTTCGAAGAAATTGGTCCAATGGTAGAGGAAGAGACAGTTGAATATTTAGTTCAGCAGATTTTGAGGGAAAAGAACCGAGAGGGCTTTCCAAAAAGAAGTATCGCAAAAGAGAATTGGGAGAACACGTCTTTGGGGCATGGAACTGCGGGGGCACCAGAAGATCACCTATAAAAGGAGGAATATGAGGGAGAAAACTGTTCATCTCCATGCAATAGCCAACAACATGCGTTGTTATTTCATGCAGTACATTTGGGCAGAAAAATCCATGTCATTGAACTAGAAATCAATACCTGTATCAAAATTGGATCTAGAATGGATAGCCTGAATATAAAACGCAAAAACAGCCCAATTATATCCTATTAGCTAGCCAGAAAAAATGAGGTGGGGGTTAGAAAATTTCATGAAGTTCCAGTCAGGTTCCAAACAAAGTAAAATTTTTTATAGGAGAAAACTCCATCTTTTTTCCGAGAAAAAAGCTCTATGAAGAGGTAGATCTATTTTGTCGTTTCGCAGCATTATGCTTTACACTTTGGTAATTGGATTCTTCGCAATATTGTTCATTACGGGAATTCAGCTACTTCAAACAGCTCCAGAAATAGCAACTACGATCTCAACAGGAACGATAGGTGTGGGAGAAACAATGAGTTTAGCGGTAGGAGGAACTTTTGCAGCATTAGTCATATTCCTCTTTGCCAAGAAATAATCGGAATTTCATCATCCCCTGAAAATCCTCAACCAGCATACTCCAACCCCTTTCTTCATCTCATATAGAACGCCAAGCCCAAAGTTTACATCTTTTTTAACCCGAGCCTCACCTCGAAGGTTTCAAGCAAGTTGGAAGATCGTAAATGC
>JAECRX010000239.1 GCA_016292335.1 Candidatus Sifarchaeum subterraneum
AAAGAGTGATTGTTTGGATTTCAACTCCTTTTAGCACGAGAAATTGGGATTTTTCCTTGGTACCGTTATCAAAGAATCTCCAAATGATTGGAGTTGCCCCTTGAACATGGTTTATTTGCCTGATTTTATCAAGGTAGTCTTCTGGAATTTCGCTGACTACGGGATCAATCTTACCCTTTTGAACTACAATCAATTTTCCACGCATAGATTCGAACATGCTGTCAATCAAACTATTCATAGCCATAGCCGCGGCTGAAATAAAGACAAAAGCCATGACAACTGATGCGATTCCAATGATTGAAATTATTGTTCTCAATCTCTTGGTTCTCAGATCTCGAATTGCAATAAAAACTAATCCAAACGTACTAACTCAACTCCACCCTTTCAATTTTCCCGTCTCTAAGATGAATAATTCTCTCAGTTTTGTGTGACACATCATGGTCATGTGTGACTATTATAAAGGTCTGTTCGAGTTCTTGATTGAAGTTTTTCATCAAATCAATTATTTCCATACCTGTTTTCGTGTCAAGATCTCCTGTTGGTTCGTCAGCAAGAACAATAGCTGGTCTAGATACGAGGGCCCTAGCAATTGCTACTCGTTGTTGTTCCCCCCCACTAAGTTCACCAGGTTTATGTTTTAATCTAGCGCCTAATCCCACCTGTTCTAGGATATTTTTTGCTTCTTCTTTTCTTTTTCTCCTAGGAGCTCCAATAGCTATGAGTGAGAGCATTACATTTTCCAAAGCAGTCAAATATGGCAGAAGGTTATAGAATTGAAAAACAAAACCCACTTTTTCTCTTCTAATTTTTAAAAGTTGCCGCTCTTTCATTTTTGATATTTCTGTTCCCTCGATTGTAACTTTACCCTCTGTGGGAATATCTAACCCACCAATCAAATTTAATAGAGTGCTCTTACCGCTACCTGATGGTCCCATGATACTCATAAATTCTCCTTTCTCAATTTCTAAGGAAACACCTTTTAAGGCTTCGACCTCTATTTTCCTGCCAATCTTGTAGACTTTCCATACATCATTCACTTGGACTGCAGTATTATTCATGTACTTTTCACCTTTTACCGAATCCATTAGTGAATCTATATGAAATAAAAGAAATTCGGTTTTTCTTGAATTCTTAAAGATTCTTCTTGTAACCGAACCTGTCCGGTAATTCAAAGATTTAGAAAACAAAATATGTAAGGACAACCTTTTAAATGGAACATGTGAACGAAAAAGTTCTCATTTAAAGGAAACCTGTATCCTTACCAGTATGGTATTAGTTGCTGATAATTATAAAGGTTTCGTTCCTTTTAGCAGCTCTCTTTTTCGTTTATGTCAAGAAACCAAAGCATCTGGAAGCACTCCCCGAACCAGAAGCCATCTGCTAGATGGTGGTAAAGGAAACGGTGGGCAACTTATTTGGGCAGTTCTTAAGGTGGAAAGATGAATAACTGAGAGGTTTCAGCAGAAAGAATTCCAAGAAGTATTTATTTTTGCAGATTATCTCCATTAATCTCTATCGGCAAAGCTTGTATAAGCTAATAAAGGAAAGGAACTTCTCGCAAATAAGATTAAAAAAAGAAAAGGAAAAATGGTTTTTAAGGACGAATAGGGACTAAACATATGAATTTAAGTGGTTTATTTCCGATATTTTTGAATTGATGTTTTTCATTTGCTGGTATAAAAATAACATCTCCAGGACCAATCTTTTTCTCTTCTCCACCGCCTACGACGTGAGCTTCACCTTCTAAGACAAAGACTTCATGTTCCCATGGGTGTTCATGATGTGGGCTATAACCATTAGGTTTAAGTTCGAAAAGCCTCATAGAAAAATTTGGGGCTCCCGTTTCCTCCGTTATCAACCATCTCACATACGTGTCAACAGCGCCTTGTTCAGCAGGCTCGTTTTCAACTTCCGTATAGTGGAATACTTTCAAATAATTCACCTCGTTACCTTTCAACTTGAATTATTGATCTCTTTTTCGGTTGGGGATTTTGGGGTAATAATGGTTACATATTAGTTTTTAAAAGTTTTTTCGATTGCCTGTATGTTTGAATATATGATCTTGACATGCCAATTTTTAAGGATTTTCTGTAAAAGAGAGGGCTCTAAATGGCTATCTTTATATGCAATTTCGATAAGCCCATAATTTGGCAATACAAATGCTAGTATGTAAAGGTGTCATCTGAGGTTTAGAAAATTTTATAATGGGTTTCCGATAGATTTGGTCGGAAAGTAAGTTTTTCCAAATTTAGAAAACTTCGTAAATATTGAAATTAAATGATCCCCGTCTTGATAAACTTCCAGAAATAATGTTTATGGCAAAATATTGTTTTAAAATTTTAGAATAATATTCAAAATGAAATTGGGATGTTTTAAATTTGAAATCGAAAAAAAGTAAGAATCCAAAGGAATTGATGGAAAAATATAAAAACTTATGGGCGACGATGAGATCCGGTGTCAATGATTTTTGTGACGCAATCATCTCTATGGTCGAAAATGACCAGAAAAAATTCGATTCTTTCGTTGATTCGAATCGCACTAAAGAACAACAATGCGATCGAGAGATCGAAAATATATTTAGTGATTTAATGGCAAACAAAGAACCGCATTTCATGAAGGGTGACAGAATGCGCTTGGTTGATATGGTCGATAGAATAATAGATTTAACGGAAGTCATTCTTCAAGATTTGAGAGCCACTGGATTAAAACCCCCAAATGAACTCTCCGATGATTTGAAGACAATGGTAAAACAAGTTCAAGACACAGTAACGAATTTGGAAGGGCTTCTCTTGGAGATAGACTCAGACATTCGAAACGCCATTAAAAAATCAGATGAAGTAGAGGATCTGCGGCGGGGGGTTAGGCAAAAGGAATGGGTCTTACTTAACAAATTATTTGAACTTTCGAAAGATCCATTAGAGACAATTTTAACCAGGGACTTGATTCATAATATTGCAAGAGTCGCCGATAAAGCAGAGGGTTGTAGTGATTTCATTCGAACTCTAGGAATGAAATATATAGTTCTCCGATAATTACTTAGTTGGAGTGGATAAAAATACATCCTCTTATCCTATTAATGTTCATCGTCTCTGCTTTTTTAATTGCAGTTGGAATTGGTGCCAATGACGAGACGTGGGCAAACGCTGTCGGCTGTAGTGGAGTATCACTACGCATTGCAGTTATAGCAGGTGCAGCGTTGAATTTGATTGGTGCCGTTTTCTTAGGTCAGGAGGTATCCAAAACCGTTGGCGGAGGCTTGTATAACCCTAACCCTGAGAATACAATTACTCAAGGCCAGCTTGATATTATGTTCCTAGCTATAGTAATTTCCGTTGCGATATGGTTATTGATCGCATCTTGGTCTGCCTTACCCGTTAGTACAACGCATTCCGTAATCGGGGCCCTCTTGGGTCTAACTGTGATATTAGGTTTAGGCGTCGTGTATTGGGGGTGGGAAGCACCAGCGGGAACATATGCATTCAAAGAGGGAACACGTGGATTCTCATATATTTTAGTTGGTTGGGCTATATCTCCATTATTTGGTTATATAGGGGCTTTTTTAATGTATAAAGCAATTATGAAGTTCGTACTACCGAGAATTAACAGTCTCCAAGATGTTGCGAAATCAGAAACTTGGTT
>JAECRX010000036.1 GCA_016292335.1 Candidatus Sifarchaeum subterraneum
ATCCCATTCAGTTCTGTTTTGGAAGATGCATATATACCTAGTGAAAAAGACATAATAGATGCAGTAAAAAGCATCACCTAAAATACCCTCCTTTTTTTTTTTATGCAACCCTATGCATTTTGGATCACTTTTGTAATTACGAATACTTTTGTTGTAACCATTAAGTTTTATCTTGTAAAGAGGACTTTAGCTGCCTTTTGTAAATAACTTAGAGATTTAAAGTAGGCTGATTATTCAAAAAAAGTATCTTTCGCCAATATAGACACTGACAGCCATCACACACTCACAAAAAACATAATTGTTACATTTTGTTTTACCATACTTTTCGAGGAGATCCTCTCCATTTGTGTAGGGGATGACCGAAATAAATATATTCAAGTATGAACCCGAAATCAAATAATATTTCAAACATACCTTATAATCCTAAACTTCTTGGAACATAAAGTCATTAATCCAAGACAACAAAAAAGTTTTAACAGAAAATACATCGAAGTTAAAACCACCTGATTAAAACAATTATTTTAGAAAAACTTGAGTCTTAGAATCTTTGAATGAAGACAAAAGACGGAAAAAGCCATCCAATTTGGTGATTGATCGGTAAAAAAGATGTATTAAAAGAAAAAAACAAAAATAGACGAGGAATAAAAATGAGTAAGGAAGACCCTTTGACAGAATTAGAAATATATATGCAAAAAACAAGAGAAGGAATCCCCAAACCGATGGTACGGTTTGACCAACTTTCCGGTGCAGTATATGAAGAAGGTGCACTATCCACAAAATTGAAAGCAGCGATAGCTGTCGGAATAGCAGTTGCTAAAAGATGTCCCCTTTGTATTGCATATTACACGAAAGGCGCATTAGACGTGGGATGTAATAAACAAGAACTATTGGAAGCTGGTGGCGTTGCTGTTATGCTTGGTGGCGGTCCTGCGATGGTCTACATTCAATATCTCTTGCAGGCAATCGAAAGATATGAGGGGAAATAACTTTCTGTTTCTAGGGAAAAATAAACAGGAATAGTGGATAGTTAGAAAACGTAGAATACAATATCTTCCCTTTTTATTTTTTTTCTAAAGCTAAAAAGGCTCACATTGCACAACCGCGGAAGTTTTCCACTTAATACTATCTTAGGTTTCACAAAAGGGTTATTTCACCATCAGATAATGGCCTTAGAAAGAAGTAAACGAAAGTTATTATTAGAAAAATCTTAGAGGCTTATTCTAACATAATCTTCTCATTTTAAAACACTTCTAACTCCTTTTAACTACTTTAATACTTGCGTTCCTCACATCGTTACATTTATATAGTATTTTCTGGTAGCAATCTCGCACTATAAAAACAATTATCAAGATATTTGTAAAGAAACTAATCTCAACACTATTTGCAATGTAAAAAATGTGCAGAACACATGTTCAAAAACAGAAAATTGGAGTGATGATGCAAAATGGTAATAAAAAAGATTGTAATTGAAGTTGGATCTGGTATCGACATGTATGGTGAAGATGTAACTAAAACCGCCCAAAGAGCGGTTAAAAATGCAATTTCGGGGGCATCTCTTCCTGGTCTAGTTACTTGCTATGGTTTGACAAAAGATCAATTCAACGAAAAAATGATTATTGAAGTAACCATTGCAACTCCTTATCCAGATAGGGTTAATGGTGAAGAAGTGCTATCCATAATTCCTTTTGGTCAAAAAAGCATAAAAGTCCAGGAAGGAGGCATATTAACACCTGGCACGAGCATAAAATTAGCTAATGAACTTTATGGAACACCAAATATAGTGGTAGCTATTGCTGTGATTACCGTTTATATCGAAACAGATTAAGGTAAAATATTCTATCAAAGAACAAATGACTTGAAAAATTAAAAAGGAAGTGTGAAATGTGGTTAAAAAGAAAGAAGAAATGAAAAAATTTTTTACTGAATTCGGCATGGGTGTTGATCTACATGGACAAGATGTAACTAAAGCAGCCGCAAGAGCAGTTAAAGAGGCTATTTCATGGAGGTCTCCTACAGGTATCGTGGATTTAGCCAATATAAATGATAAAGGCGAACCAACAAGAGATGTATTAATTGACGTGATAGTTGCTTCCCCCTACCCTGATGAGGTTAATGCTGAAGAAGTGCTTAAAGTAATCCCTTACGGGAATAAACAACTTACAAGTATAAAAGGCGGTTTGAAAACAAAAGGTATGTATCTTGAAAGGATGGATAAGCCAGAAGCCCCTGATTACATTATTGCTCTAGCTTGTGTCGAAATATATATTGACTTAGACTAAGCTTTGACCATCCTTCATCCTAAGGAACAGAATTTTCGCCTCTTTCTATTTTGTTTCATCTTCTTTTTCCTTCTTGGATCAACATGAGGAGAAGCTTACATATGTATCTACCTTAGCCTATTATAATCCCCTAGGGAAGAACAAAAGAAATATATAGTATTTTTTGGTAGCAATCCAGCATTATAAAAACAATTATCAAGATATTTGTAAAGAAACTAATCTCAACAATATTCCCAATGCAAAAAATGTGCGAAATACAGGTTCAAAAACAGAAAATTGGAGTGATGATGTAAAATGGTAAGAAAACAGGTGATAATTGAAATTGGATCGGGTACCGACTTGTATGGTGAAGATGTAACTAAAGCCGCCCAAAGAGCGGTTAAAAATGCAATTTCGAGGTTATCTCTTCCCGGCCTAGTTAATTTCTATGGTGTAACAGCAGATAACGTCAACGAAAAAATGATTGTTGAAGTAACCATTGCAACACCCTATCCAGATAAGGTTAATGGTGAAGAAGTGTTATCTATGATTCCTTTTGGTCAAAAAAGCATAAAAGTCCAAGAGGGAGGCATGTTAGCACCAAGCACAAAATTAGATTATGATATGTTTGGGACACCAAATTTAGTGGTAGTTAATGCTGTGATTAACGTTTATGTCGAAACAGATTGAGGAAAAATATTCCATCAAAGAACAAATGCCTTGAAAAATTAAAAAGGAAGTGTGAAATGTGGTTAAAAAGAAAGAAGAAATGAAAAAATTTGTTACTGAATTCGGCATGGGTATTGATCTACATGGACAAGATGTAACTAAAGCAGCGGCAAGAGCAGTCAAAGAAGCAATTTCATGGAGTTCTCTTACAGGTCTCGTGGATTTGGTCGGTTTATCTGGTGAAGGCGAAGCAAAAAGAGATTACTTAATTGACGTGACAATTGCTTCACCCTACCCTGATGAGGTTAATGCTGAAGAAGTGCTAAAAGTACTCCCCGTTGGTAGAAGACAACTTACAAGTATAAAAGGCGGTCTGAAAAGAGAAAGTTTGTACATTGAAGGGTTAGATAAGCCAGAAGCCCCTGAATACATTATTGCTATAGCTTGTGTTGAAGTTTATGTCGACATATAAACTAAGCTTAGACATTCTTCATCCTAAGGAGCGGAACTCTCACCTCTTTCTATTTTGTTTTGTCTTCTTTTTCCTTCTTGGATCAACATGAGGGGGCATCCTTTGGCTTTTCCCTCTTTCTCCATTTTATAGAAATGTACTAGCTCTTGCATGTTTTTTTCCACACCATGTGCATATGCTACTCTTGCAACTGAACGGAATCTTCTTTATCTCTCCACAATTTGGACACTTGTAACTCATGAAAACGTGGTTTAGGCCGCAACATGTCAACATCTTCTCGACTTCTTTTATCTCCACCTCCCTGAGTTGACCTCCATATCTCTTTTTGTAGCAACACTAGCTATCGCTGTGTTGAAAAATGTAATGCACACTGATTTTTGGGGAATCGAACTAATTGATGGAATGGGCCAGATCCAACATAGTTCAATATTCTCATATATCTCTTACATATGTATCTATCTCAGCCTATTATTAATTTCATAGGGAAGAACAAAAAAATATAGTAATCATTAGTATTCGTTGACCAAAATCAAGTGGAGAAAAGTAATGAAACTAAGGAGATTATTTGCAGAAAAGCCCGAAAAACGAGCAAAGAAACATCGCAAAAGGGCAAAAAAATTAGAAAAAAAGAAAGAATATGAAGCTG
>JAECRX010000001.1 GCA_016292335.1 Candidatus Sifarchaeum subterraneum
GGGCTGTGTATGAGCGTGCTACTGAGACTACGCAAGGCCTAGTAATCTTCCGTAAGCCACGAGGCGAAGCATCGCCCTCGGTGACGAGGCGAGAACACAGAGGAAAGCTGGAAGCCCTTCACTTCAGAGAGGGGAGGAAGTCACAAAATATATCAAAAAATTGGAGAAATACCGATTGATCAAAGGTTGGAAAAGGCTTTCATCCTCTCCGTTAGACTCAAGATTTCGTCTATCCATTTATCTGTTATTCTTTTCCCCTCTGTTAAGGCAATCATCCACATAGCATGTAACTGATATGCGGCAACCATGTATCTAAAGTCATTTCGGAAATCATAGATTAAGAATTCCATATTTCTTCTGAACTCTTTTAGAGGAGCATTAAATTTTTCAGAACGCAATTGTGTTAACGATAATTTTTTATTCACAATATTTTTAGCTAAATAATACGACATCTCTAGCCTGTCATTTTGTATATCCAAGAAAATATGTTTTTTTCTTTTTTCAAAATAATAAATAGTTCCAAAGTAGTTTGATCGATAGTTAAGGCTTTCTTGCTTTATTATATCTTGGAGGAATAATAGATACTTTTCAGTTTCTTTAATGATCTCCCAATCATCGGTATCTAAATTTCTCGTGAAATCAACGTTCAAAGGGCAAAGATTATTATGGAACCCCCCCAAAAGACAATAAATAAGACCATCTGGATATAAGAGACATGATCTCTTTTTGAAGGAGAATTGTTCCTTAACAGAATTTACAATATCTTTGAATACTTCTGTTGAAACTTGATACCAATCTTTGCCTGTTTGTTTATTACATTCAGTAAATATTTCCTTGATGTATTGATATGTATCTTCATACATCCCCTCGTGGTTGCTGAGAAAACGACAAGTAAAGTCGAAATTAGATTCAAAGCCAAAAGTATGACTGTCATGATAATACACAAAACGCGATAAATCGACAACGCTCGGCTTCTTTTTGGCGAGAATCAAGGCCTCTTTGAGAGGGATAGGTTTGACTGAACCTGGGCAACAAAAACCGCACATTCTACATGATATCTTTCTATTTACCCTTACAATACTTTTTTTGATTTTTTCGTAGGTTTTTTCATCAAAATCATTTTTTTCTAAAGCCTTTGGAAATATTTGGAGGAGATTGCTCGATTTCATCAAAAATTTTTCGTTTTTTTAGTAATATAAACTCCCCACAAGAGGAGAATAGTTTCGATAACCACTCTCTTTCCCTGTAGGAAGAGATTTTTCAGGGGAGCTTTAATGTATTCCTTGATACTAGTTAAGGGATAAATTAAATGAAATGGCCGCGTGTTCCAACTCCACCTTAAATCAGAGAATAAATACCAATTTTTACTCTTTTTTTAATTTATTTTTTCTATATCTTTCGCTTGTTTCCTTTCCGTTTTTTTTCCTATCGTAATATCTGACATTTTTTTTTCTTTATACATAAAAATATTTATTTAAACACAGATAAATGGAAAAACTGGAGACTCAAATTGAACTATAAAAAAAAAGCAAATTCACTTGTTGAGCTAGGCAAAAAAAACTATGTAGAGTTTCGAAAAGCAAAAACTGTAAGTGAAGCAATTGCAAAGCTTAATAACTCAATTGAATTTTTTAAAGAGGCGTCTTCACTCTTAAAGGGAGTTGACTATGGAAATTCACTAAAAAACAAAGGTATTGCCCATCTCTTGGAAGAGAAACTAGTAAGACCACGAAAAGAGAAAATTGGCATTTTGGAAGAAGCGCTAAAGACTTTCCAAGAACTTTCAGATTTAGCATCAACTGAAGAAAAGGTTTTTGCTGAGATTAAGATTTGTGAGATACAAATCAAAAAAGCAAATTTATTATTGAATGAGAAAGATAAGACATCTCTCTTAAAATCTTCACTAAATCGAATTAAAAAGATATTAGATGAAAAAGACATCCATCCAAAAAAATTTATTCTATACGCATTAGACCTAAAAGCACGAGCACTTCACTATCTATTTTATCACCAAAAACCACCAAGAGTTCAAATATGCAATAAAATAATTGAATCAGGTATGAAAATCCTAGAGATTTCTGATCAAGAAGATTATTTCAATTTGGCAACAGGACTCTATTACCTAAGTTTGGGATATTATTATCTCTATTTTCACTATACATACTCTGAAAAAAATCCTGAAAAGGCGCAAAAAATTCTCAAAAAAAGCGCAAATAAGGCAGATGAATGTTATAAGTATGCTCTGAAAGTAGAAGATAACGAACTGTTAGCGAATGCTTTAATATTGTCCTATGTTTCAGGTTATTACACCAGTCCCCTCCCTTTTGAACAATTAAATACCGCTGAAAGATCTATTTCTTTTGCTGAAAGGACTTTATCAGCAGATCTTCTAGGTTTTACGATATCTAACAAAATAGTCTATTATATTAGGAAATTAGTGGAAGATGTTAAAATAGATGAAAGAAAGAAATATCTCTCCGAGTTAGAAAGTCTTTATGCAAAATATAAACATTTAACTAAAGTCATAGGGAATTGTCACTTGTTGTCCTGCCTGTATATATATTTCGCCGAGATTTATTATTTTCCAGTCTGGTTTAATCTTATTTCAGAAGAAAAACAAATAACTCAAAAAATCAGAAGAGCATTACACTATGCCAAAAAGGCAAAAAAATTTGTAATCGCTGAAAGAATTCTTAAATACTCAACAGATATATTAGGGGATATTTACCTTCTTTCAGCAAGAAAAGTCAAAACCGAAAAAAATAAGGTAAAATATCTTAAAGAAGCAAGCAAAGCTTTTAAAGTTGCTTTACCCATTCCTGCACACGTTGATTATGACCTAGGTCTCTCAAAGGTATCACTTGCGGTTTCCTTTTTTGAACTTGGTTCCATTCTCAAAAAGCCAAGTTTTATTGAAGAAGCAATAGTTCATTATGAGCTTGCACTTAATGAAATTGAAAAGATGAAAGATGTCATAGGTAAATTTATTCGTTCTTATGCTTGCTGTCAACATCTAGCTTATTGTTACATCGAACTTGAAGATTTTGAAAAAGCATCCAATGCGTTTATAAGAGCTTCAGACTATTACTTTAAGGCCTTTAAATTAACAGAAGTAGAATATTTCAGAGACTATTCTGAATACGCTAGAGGATGGTCATTTCTTCTCCTAGCCCAACATTTCTCCAAAAAAGAAAAAAATCACGAGAAGGCAACTAACTATTTTGTAAGAGCAAGTGAACTCATAGAAAACATTGATGAAAATGAAGCTAATGTTTGGCGTGCATGGGCTTCAATTGAAGATGCAGAGCACTCGGTAAAAAAAGAAGCTTACAAACAAGTAACGGAAGCCTACAAAAAAGCTGGATTAATCTTAGAAAAAATCATTTCTGCCAGAGAAGAAGAGCGAAGATATATCCCTTACATCACTGAATCAACATTTTTGAGCGAAAAAGTATTCGATAAATGTGTTATTTGGAAGAAAATTTGCGATGCGATGGCAAACCTTTGGCAAGGATTTGTTTTTTCCAAAGATGGACGAAGAGTTGACGCATGTAATCTTTTCAATAACTCTATGGTACTTTTTGACGAAATAATCCCTCAAATAAGTGAAAAAGATGAAGAAATCCGTTATCGGTCATATTCCTTGTATACAAAAGGCTTATTTGCATTAGAGCGTGGAGAAATGCAATTTGAACTGGGGAACGACATCTTGGGGATGGACTACTTCGCAGCCGCATCTAAATCATTCTTAACAGCAAATCAATTAAATGTAGACATGTCCTTATTCCGGGGATACATGTTTCTTAGCACAGGTTTATTCCACTTGGGAAAAATTCGTTCCTCCTTGGGGCAAAAGTGGGTATCATTTGCCGATCTAGAAGATGATTATAATCTTACAATTTCCGACCTTCAAGATGCAGCAAGGATTTTTCAGGCATCGGGCTTACAAAAGGCTCACTATTCAATTCTTGGAATGTCATGTATAGCTGATGCATGGTTTGCTTCTAAAAAATTCGAAAGAGCTGAAGAAGATAAAAGAGTTGAGATATCTGTTTCTATTGCTAAAAATTTTGAGGACTCATTAAATTATTTCCGACTTGCGGAGGATATTGAGAAAGAAAGATATGTCTTAGGTCTGATTCAAGATAGTAAAGAAGATTTCACAGCTCTTGAAAAGATAAACCTTAGCAAGATTATCCCAACTTCATCTAATTTGGGTATGGAACCACTCCCTATACCCCGTGAAATACCTTCTTTTGAATATATATCAAGCGAAAGAATTATTGGTGAAATTGTAGGTATTGAAGAATACACCTTAGTAGAAGTTGGAAGCACGTTATACTTTACCCTAAGATTAACCAACATTGGCGAAAATCCCGGATATGTTAATTATGCTACAGGATTTACAAAAGGACTTTCAATTCGAGAACCAGAAGTAATTGATAAGTTATCCGTGAACTCAGTTATTTCCCCTGGCGAAATAAAGGAAATTGAAATCCATGCAATTATAGAATACACTGGCGTACATAGACTTATGCCTGTGGTAGACTTCACAACATATAGAGGCAAAAACACACAATCGATGGGAAAACCAGTTTTTGTTCGCAGCTATCCCAAGGGAATGATAAAAGATTCAGTAGCTATTCAACTGGAACAATATATCGAAATCATCGATGAATATATGGAAGAGCTCGGAATTTTCGTGGGTTATTTCCCAATTCATTATCACGACCTACCTACTTTCAACAAACTGAAATACTATCACAGTTTACAACACGAAACATTAGCAGATAGATTCGCAATTGCAGATCCGAGAAGTGGCGTCCACATTCTATATGATCCTAATCTAACTGATACAAAGCCTGAGATATTAGCAGATCTTGCAGCGCATGAAAAATATGGCCATGGTTTTTTCCTTCGCAAAACGAAATTTGGCAAGCAATTAGTTGAAGAATGTGCGAGTAGATATGGAATACGCTCATTGTTTGGCGAAAACCCCGATATCGAAGAAAAATACCTTTACCTTGTATTGCAAACGAAAATAACAAGTGAAGGTTTTGCAAAATGGGTTTCTTGGAAAGCTCTAAATAAACTTTTCGAAAAAGTAGGAGAAAATAACGTCATGCGTGAACAGATTCAAATCTTAACAAATAAACTCAAGATTTCGCCATTTGAGGATGAAGAAGAAACCCGCATCTCGCATTTCTTCTTCAATCAAAAAGGGAGAGACGACATAAATCCTTATACGTATGGCTTCCAGTTATTTCATCAAATTGAAGAAAAATTTGGCGAAAAATGCGTTCCAATCGCCCTTAAACTGGCTGCAGACCATTCATTTACTCCAGAAGAACTAGAAAACATAAAGACTATGTTAATGAATCCTAAATATTGTGTTGACGATCGTTTAGAAAGTATAGCACGAACAAAAGTGCCAGAAGGCTTTGAAAAGGGCGACATTAATGCATTTGTTTCCTTGATTTCTTTTGATTAAAAAACGAGAATGAATTGAATACGGGCAAAATTAGACCATAAAGGTTCCCAAAAAAAGTTATATTGACGAAATACGCTACATTTTTGAAATAAAAAACAAAACTTCCTCTATCTAATTATTACTTTCTTGGGACAAAGATTGGAAGCATACCAAAAAGAAAACTTTTTAAGTCTTCTCTCATTATCTTAAATCCCAAAAAAAAGTCTAATCTAAAATCTAGGATAGAAGATGAAAAGTTTCACCGAAAAATTAGAGAAAATAATGTTTCTCGAATTACACGTAAAAGGGTGTGTTCAGTGAGTCAGATCTTGCTCTTTGGAAAATGGAGCTTTGACGGAATAGAGATTAAAGATCCTGGACTAACAAGATACATTTGTCTAAAACCCGTTTTTTTACCGCATTCTTCGGGCAGACATGAACACCAAAGATTCTATAAATCGCAAACAATGTCCATTATTGAAAGACTTGTCAACAAAATGATGAAAACCGGTCGAAATAGTGGAAAAAAACAAAAAGCAATCAATCTCCTGAGAGGTGCATTCGAAATAATATATTTACGGGTCGGAAAAAATCCAATTCAAGTTCTAGTCACCGCGATCGAAAACTCTGCTCCAAGAGAAGAAACCACCAGAATTTCCTACGGTGGAATTGTATACCACCAAGCAGTTGATGTAGCTCCTCAAAGAAGAGTAGACCTTGCACTTAAATATCTCGCAGAAGGTGCATGGAAGGCCAGTTTCGATAGTGTCAAAACAATTGAAGAGTGTTTAGCTGATGAATTGATAAATGCAGCTAACAACAATCCAAAGAGCTATGCGGTTAAACAGAAAGAAAATAAGGAAAGGATTGCTCGTTCTGCAAGGTAATGACAGCCATATAGTTATTCTTATAAATTCAAAAAGTTATCATTATAAATTCAAAAATTAAAAAAAATTGTAGTGTCGCTTAAAGAGCGTGCTTTTTTATTTATTGTTTCATACCCTTTTAAGCTAAATATAAGGAGTTGAACTACAAATGTCAAAAGTAGGAAAACCACATATGAATTTGGTCATTATCGGCCACGTTGATCACGGAAAAAGCACTTTAGTGGGACATCTTCTGGTTCTAACTGGAACAGTAGATGAAAGAACAATCAAGAAATTTGAAGAAGAAGCAGAAAAAATAGGTAAAGCAAGTTTCAAATTTGCATGGGTTCTCGATAAACTGAAAGAGGAAAGAGAAAGAGGACTTACAATCGATGTTGCATTCTTCAAATTCGAAACAGACAATTATTACTACACAGTTATTGATGCCCCAGGACATCGAGATTTCGTTAAAAATATGATTACGGGGACTTCTCAAGCGGATGCCGCCATCCTCGTGGTTTCAGCTAAACGAGGAGAATTTGAAGCAGGCATAGGCCGAGGGGGGCAAACAGTTGAACACGCAGTTTTAGCAGCCACACTTGGGGTTAGCCAATTTATTGTTGCAATAAACAAAATGGACGATGCTACTGTCGAATGGAAAGAAGAAAGATTCGAAGAAGTAAAAAATGAAGTCTCAAAAGTTTTCAAACTGATTGAACGAGAGCTAGATACAAAGATAACCGCATTTTTCGTTCCCACATCCGCGTGGACGGGTGATAATATCACTGAAACAAGTCCAAATATGCCCTGGTATACAGAACACTCACTAAGAGCGGCACTTGACCAAATGGAAGAGCCACCAAAGCCGGTGGATAAACCGTTGAGGCTCCCTATCCAAGATGTTTACACAATCACGGGAGTTGGGACTGTACCAGTGGGTCGAGTCGAAACGGGTATATTAAAAGAGGGAGATACTGTGATCTTTCAACCAATCGGACAAACTGGGGAAGTAAAAACAATTGAGATGCATCATGAGATTATTCCTGAAGCTATACCTGGAGACAATGTGGGGTTCAATGTAAAAGGCATATCAAGAAAAGAGATAAAACGAGGAGATGTGGCAGGGCATCCAACTAACCCACCGACAGTAGCCGCTGAGTTTCTAGGACAAATTTTTATACTTTATCATCCGACGGCTATTGCAACAGGATATACGCCCGTGATCCATGCACATACCGCTCAAATAGCCTGCAGATTTGCAGAACTTGTCCAAAAAATAGATCGTCGAACTGGACAAGTTATCGAGGAAAATCCTAGCCACCTGAAGAGAGGAGAAGGGGCTGTAGTAAAATTCATACCAATTAGGCCCTTGTGTATTGAGGATTACGCCAAATTGCCGCAGTTAGGACGATTCGCAGTTAGAGACATGGGCCAAACAATCGCAGTAGGTATAGTAAAAGAAATAACACCAAGAGAATAAAAACAGTGTAAAACCACAAATCCTTTTTTCCCAAAAATCCAAAAAAGCTGACAAGGGAGTACTAAAAATGGTTCAAAAAGCGAGAATACGATTACTAAGCAATGACCCCGAAAAATTAGAAAATGTGTGTACCCAAGTAAAGAGAATTGCACAAAGAACCGGAGTAAGAATGTCTGGTCCAATTCCACTACCGACCAAGAGAATGACCGTACCCGTAAGGAAAAGTCCATGCGGTGAAGGAACAGCTACTTGGGAAAAATGGGAAATGAGGATACATAAACGCTTAATAGATATCGATGCAGATGAGCGAACAATGCGACAGGTTATGCGTATTAGGGTACCAGAAGAAGTATTTATAGAAATTGAGCTGATGTGAGATTTAACAACCAATAAAAGTATTTAGCGAAGTGGAAAGAGAACTAGTAAAATGTCTTATAACCCCTTTTCCACACATTTATAACATTGTAAACAACATTATGCCTATTTTTTTAAAAAATATTTGTTTCCGTGGCTAATATTTTTCATGCCTTATAGGACATTGATAGAAGCTCCATTATAATAGACAACCGTTCCGAAAAGTGAAACCAAACGTGTATAAAAGTGATTTTTCTTACATGTAAATAAAAAAAGTATAAAAATTGTGCAAATAGATGGAATTAGATGGGTATATCTAATTCTAGCTTTTGCACTAGTTCTTTGTAGCGGTTTCGTACTGTAACCTCTGTTACTTTTGAAACTCTTGCAACATCTATCTGTGTTCTTCTTTCGTTCAACATCACACTAGCAATATAGAGGGCAGCTGCCGCTACACCAGTTGGGCCTCTTCCACTCGTCAACCCTTTCTTAGCGGCCTCTTTCAAAATCTGTATTGCCTTAGCTTGGACCTCACCAGAGAGGTTCAATTCGCTTGTGAATCTAGGAATGTATGTGATTGGGTTAGTGGGCGGGATACTGATTTTAAGTTCACGACAAATAAACCTGTAGCTTCGGCCAATTTCTTTTTTGCCTTTGGTAACATGGGCTACTTCAGCTATTTCATTTAGTGTTCTAGGCACTTTATATCGTCTACACGCTGCATAAAGTGCAGCAGCAGCTACGCCTTCAATACTCCGGCCTCGAATTAGTCTTTTTTCAACTGCTTTCCTATAAAGCAGGGCTGCTGATTCCTTTACATTTCTTGGGAGTGACAAGTGACTTGACATTCGATCTAATTCTGAGAGTGCTAATGCTAGGTTCCTTTCAGTCGCATCAGCCACTCGAATTCTTCTTTGCCATTTTCGCAATCGATATAATTGCGCTCTTCTTCTAGGTGTAAAATCATTACCATAAGAATCTGTGTTTCTCCAATCTATCAATGTTGACAGGCCTTTATCATGTAAGGTATAAGTTATCGGTGCCCCTACTCTTGCCCTTTTTTCCTTTTGTTCACTATCGAATGCTCGCCATTCAGGTCCCATATCCATTAGTCTTTCCTTGATTACAAGTCCACAATTGATGCAGATTAACTCAGCTCTCTCGTGATCTTTTATTAATTTATTGCTACCGCACTCAGAGCATCCTCCGGAGGGTAAAATTATGGGGTCTCTACTCTTCGCCATAGCATCCCTCTTAGCCAATTCCTCCATTGCGAACTGGAGGTAACTTCTTCTTTTATTCTTTTATTTGGTACAAATTTCCCCCCGAGAGTCTCTCTAAGTTTTTTTGGCTAATTATGGGATTGACAGAGATATACGGTGATGCTACTGGGCCAAAAAAATCAAAAACTCGGCCAATACTTTTCATCTCTTTGTCTAGAACTTCTGAGTTGAGTTTTGGAATAAAATTCGGATATGCACGAAGGATAATTTTCCCTTGGTTGGAGATGTGAAGAAATCTTCCAATACGAATAATAGATTTTCTCATAGATGAGATGAATGACCCTCCTCTCCTTCTCGGGGTGGTAACAGGGGGGAAAAACTGGGTTTCTTTGCTTAATGCATTTTTTGGGAAATGTGGTGACAATTGTATCAGAATAAAAGATGTACAATGAGAAAAGAAGAGAGATTTTTTTATAAATCATATGGTTTGCTTAATTTGAAAAAAGAAATGAAAAATAAATAAAAAGTCAACCAAAATGTTTACCATCTGAAAGGTTTTTTTAAGAGGAATCACTCTTTCTAAAAAATATTGTGGGTATTAGACACGAAATGAAGGGTGAAGTGTTTAACCCCTTGATTTTTATCTGGAGAAATTTTTAGGAGTAAATAATCGGTATGTTACCTAAATTCTCTCAACTCTTTCGCAATCTTTTTAATTTTCTTACTCTTGCTATCTTCTTTTCCTGAAGTAGATATGAGTATGACCCGTCCCTTTTCCCACCAAGCACTAGGATATCCTGCCTCTTTATCAATTATGAAGTTATAACCTAATTTGCTTGCAGCCTTAGCAATTTCCTTCAGTTTAGGAGATTCAACGCAAAACTTTTTTGGTGCCTTCCTGCCCTCTTTCACTGTTTTTGTTGAATCAAAATAGGCTGGCCAAAGTATTATTCGTCTTTCTTTCTTACCAAAAAACATACCCACCAAAAAAGAACTTAAGTAGCAATTTTGATATTTTTTACAAGAAGTTCTCTTCCACTTGTTATTTCTGTTTCATTGCTACCACATTTTGGGCATTCAAAGGTTAGAAAAGATAGAAAATCCAAACTTGTGTCATTCGTTTCTTTGATATCTCCTTCGTACCTACAATTTTTGCATAATATTCTTCCTGGTATACGGTCTATTCTTAGCTGTGAACCTTTAGCCAAGGTATTTTCAGAAGCAATTTCTAGAGCAAACATTAGTTGTTCAATGTTAACAAAAGTAAATTCTCCAACTTCAATCCAAATTTCAACGATTTTCTTCGCCTTATTGGAATTAGCAACATCTATTGCAGTTTCGAGAATATTTGTGGCAAGTGAAAACTCGTGCATTTATTTCTCCCATAGTTTTATTATTCGATAATCAAGCACATGTAATTAGGGTTAAAGGAAGGTGGAATATTTTCCTCATGTACCCATTTTTTGGCTTCTTATAATAATTTTACCAAAGAGGAAAAAAATTACACTCGCCAATTCCAATTCTTTAAACAATATACAACTGAGTCAGGACAGAAAATGCCCGTAGAGCCTGTTGGACATGCCCCGTTGGGAAATGGATGAATCAGGAAGTCACTCAACTTGTTAAGTGGTAGTTCACATTTTTCCTGAAGGGGTGGATTATAATTGAATATAGTTTAGAGAGATGTGAACTACTCACCGACAAGTCGGTGGATCTTCCCGCGAAATTTTTATAAAGAAAGAAAAAGGCTTTAATCAGTCAAAAGGATCGCGTTTACTACTCCATGTTGCCCAGGTCGAGATGTACACATGGCCTTTCCTAGTTCAGTGATGATTATTGCTCCTTTCGTGATAATACCTCTCCTTGAATAGTCTATGTTAGCTGGATTTGTTTCGACCTCGTTGATTTTCACTTTTTGTGTTTGACCAGTTTTCGGATCTGTGACATTTGCGTATGATGTAAGAAGAAGCCTAATCTTTTTTCGCCCGCCTCTAACCCTGATTGTTTTCTTTTTTTCTTCTCCCATTCTTGTTTCCGCAGATTCTCTTCCAAGTTCATATTTTCTTTTTTTTCTATATCTCTTTAACCTTGCACCAGTTGGCAGTCTCTTAGACCTGCCTTGCCATCTTGCCATCTGTTCTTCACCAATTAGAGTATGCTGCTTGTATTTGTATTTTGCTGGAAGATCAACAGAAAAAGAAATTATAAGTTTTTCCAATAATAAGAAATTGAAGGATTATGTCACAAAAGGTGTTCGAAAATGGAACTAATTGAGCTTGGACATGGAGCTGGTGGTTCTATGATGGATGCTCTTCTTTCAAATGTGATCTTAAAGACATTTGAGAAAAGAAAAGTTGAAGATGGTGTTGGACTGGATCATTTAGATGACGGAGCCACTATAACTTTACCTAAGCCTAGTAATCATCAATTAGTTGTGTCTACAGATTCTCATACTGTCCATCCTCCCTTTTTCCCAGGTGGCGACATTGGTAAATTAGCGGTTGCGGGAACAGTCAATGATGTAGCGGTAATGGGAGCAAAACCAATCGCACTTACTAGTGCAATCGTTCTTGAGGAGGGATTTTCTGTTTCTGACTTTAAGAAAATCCTCTATTCAATGAACAAGACTGCAAATGAAGCTAACACTCCAATTGTAGCGGGTGACACAAAGGTTATGCCACGAGGTCAGTTAGATAAGATTATAATCACTACGACGGGAATAGGATTTGCAAAAAAAGGAAGGGTAATCCTTGATTCCGGGTTAAAACCTGGTGACAGAATAATCATCACTGGAACAATCGGCGATCATGGAATTGCATTAATGGCAAGCAGAGAGGGAATTGAATTTGAAACAAAATTGGTTTCGGATGTTGCACCAATTCATGAAACAATTGCAGCAGCCCTTGAAACAAATGGTGTTACTGCTATGAAAGATCCAACTAGAGGTGGCATTGCCTCAGCATTAAATGATTTAGCGCAAAAATCAGGAGTTAGTATTTGGATCGATAATAACAAACTTCCAATAAGAAAGGAAGTGCTTGCTGCATCTGAAATGCTTGGAATAGATCCTTTGGAGGTTACTTGTGAGGGAAAGGCACTAATTGGTGTTAAGAGAGAATTTGCTGAAATTACTCTTGAGAGAGTAAAAAAAACAAAATTTGGAAAAAATGCGGAAATTATTGGTGAAGTAAAACCAGAGAAACCAGGATATGTTATATTGACAACAGAGATTGGTGGAAAGCGTGTTCTAGAAAAACCAATAGGAGAACCGATCCCTCGAGTATGTTGATAAGTAGGCATATACTACCACAAAATCTTTTTTGCACCGAAATGAAAATAAATGCTTTACTCATTTTTTCTAAAAATCTTGGATGATTACAGAATGAAAAGATATATCAAAGAAAGTCTACCAATCCTGGTTCTTTGTGGTTTAGGAGAAATCTTCCTTACGGGAATGATCCTCAAAAATATGTCCCCTTACTTGATAAAAGTTATAGGCCTTTTTGTTCTGATTCCTACACTAATGAGCTTGAGAGGAAATATTTCAGGAAGCTTAGGAAGTAGAATTAGCTCAGGTCTACATCAGGGCTTAATAAACCCTGAGTTCGAAAAAAACGATGACCTTTTAAACAATATTAAAGCCGCTGTTTTGATGACTACTCTCTTATCTTTTTTAGCGGGAATATTTGCATATTTCATCAGCATTCTGTATGGGCTAACTGCAGACATACTTGAACTTGTAACGATAGCTTTTATAGCTGGTTCTTTAGCAGGGGTTGTATTTCTCATATTCACACTAAATATAGCTTTTTTCACTTTTAAAAGAGGGTTAGATCCCGATAATATGGTAAACCCTATTATGACTTTTGTATCCGATTTCACTACTATTTTCTTTATTTATCTGGCAATTCTTATTCTAGCATTGATTTGAAGTGTTTTCATATGACAAGCCAAGTATATTCTCATAGAAACATTATTGGCCAATCAGTGCCCATACTTATAGTTTGCTTGCTAATTGATATTCAGGCGGGAATTTTTTTGAATCTTGAACCAAATTTGAGAATATTCAAAGAATGGCCAAGTTTTCTTATTATCCTACCAGCTATAATCGCCATAACGGGAAACATTGGATCAATTTTTGGTTCAAGGCTAACGTCTTCTCTCTATTTAGGAGAAATAAGACCTAGGTTGGAAAGGAATATAACTCTCGAAAAAAGTATTTTGGCAACTATTTTGATAGGTACTATATCGTTTCTACTTATTGGGCTTGCAGCGTGGATTATTGGACGCCAATTGGGACTAAACCAACCCACTTTGATCAATTATTTATTAATCACTACTACATCTGGACTTATTTTAACCCTCTTTGCAAGCTTATTGGCGATCTCCTCATCATTTATCACTTATAAGAAAGGTATAGACCCTGATAATATTGTTATCCCAACGGTTACTTCTCTGGGAGATCTTGTTGGAGTTGCTTTTTTCTTATTAATCATTAGAATAGTTATTCCGGTTGTGTAAGTGCTGTAACATTTCTCATACCCTGCAAGTCATCCGAAAACTACCCTAAGCGTTGAACGCTCATTGATGGTATGTCTCATGCACAAGAACACACTATTGTAATAGTCATAAGTATGCAAACAAAGAAGAACATACGGGAAAAAAGAACTCATTACGCGGGAAATCACGAAAACCGAGTTAATCTACGCCCGCAAAGCGAAGAAAGAGTGGAAAGCCAAAGAACGATGGCTCATGCTGCTAAATTAAGGAGGAAAGAGTGGTCGGGAAGCTGCCAAAATATTGAAACACACACTCAGTATTCTCGCACATTGGATAAAACAGTTCAATGAAACGGGGGTCAAAAGGGCTCAGAGACAAAGAGAGATCAGATTGTTAGAATTTGATTTTCAAGAGAATACTTCGAGGGCTCTTTTCAAGTTCATTGAAATCAATACTCTATCAGATTTTGCGTCTTGTCCAGCGAATGCCATAATGATCTTGTCTCCTGAACAAAGAATGAGAGCAAATCCATCATCAAATGTAATATCGACTTCTTGTACATTGCCTTTTTCGATTGTTGTTAGTCCTCCAGACGCCTCAGCTATTTTTACTAAATTTTGAACTATTTTATCAAGATCCATTTCAACTATCGTTTTTCCTGTTATTATATTGCCTTTCAGATCAGTGGCAACTATGCCTTCAATTGCAGGAATTTCGTCCATTATTTTTGCTAACGAGCGCTCAACTTCGTCTTTGCTCATCGGTCGATTCACCTGGGTATACAGTTGCTGATAGTTTTACCAGAATAATAAAAAAACAATTTTGCTAGAACAATAGTGTGAGTCATATCACTTTTGTAACATTAATAAAGTTAATGTCATTTTATAAAAAAAGTAACTCAAATCAACTGTTCAAAAACAAATGACCAAATATTGTCCATAAACTATTTGAAACAGTTTGAGTATGTTCCTGATAATCATTAAAATTTTTATCAACTTAAAACTTTGAAAAAATTCGAGGATGAAAGAAACAAAAAGTGACACATAAGTCACATACACATAGGAGTTTATGCATATGATCAGCCAAAAAGTATTCAAACCAACGCTAAAAAAACTTGGAAAATTCGAAGGAGTGAAAGGTGTTATTGTGACCAACTCTGAAGGCCTTCCTATAAGTTCAACATTAGATACTGAAAAGACAGAAAAAGTGTCTGCATTAATAGCTTCCTTGGTAGGCAAAGCAACTACAATAGTCCAAGAATTAGAGCAAGACATATTGAACTTCTTCACAATCGATACAAAAAATGGAGAAATACTAGTGGCTCCTGAGGAGGATTATATTCTCATAGTGCTAAAGGATAAAGAACAGCCGGCCTCTGAATAAGTTGGTTGCACATAATATCACTACTGAAAAATCATTAAACAATACTTAAAGCACCTTCACCTACCAAAAAGAAATATAACTGATGTTGAGAAAAATAAAATTAGAGATCGCTTAAACAAAAAAAGAAGAAAGTAACTATAGTTTCTTGAGGATAAGTTGATGTTTGTCATATCTACATTGTTATAAAGATACCTTCCTCGAATGATCAAATCACCTTATATCCCTAAGTTACTTACAAAAACAACTAAAATCCTCTCCACCCCAGAAATCTTAAAGTTATTGAAGAAAAAATAAGTGAGAGAAAGCAAAATCCTAAGAAAGTTCCATACTCCAACAAAACATATGGAGGAGCTTGGTTGATAAATGTAAAAGCATTTGATACAATCCTCAGCAAAATAATTAAAAGTGAAACAGGTATCAAGAAAGTCATACTGGTTGATAGAACTGGGTTGACAATAGCACATGTTTCAAAGTTTTCGTACTACCCAGTTGACGTAGATGGGATAGGGGCAATTGCAAGTGCAGTTTTTTGCGCCAGTGAAGAACAAGGCAAAAATTTAGACATAGGTGAACTGGCAATTGTCACGAGCGAATTTGATAATGGAAAAATTTTTGCATCATCATGTGGAAAAGGAGTTCTATGTGTTATTACCGAGCCTGATGTCCACATAGGAATGGTCCGTTTAGTTATGAAAAGAGCTTCAGGTGAACTTCAAAAAATTCTTGATGAATTTTTAGCTGAGAAACCCGCTATCCCAGTCGCAACAGTCACTGAAGAGAAGACAGAAGAAGATGAAAAAGAAGAACTTGAGGCCGCTCTTAAAGAACTTGAGCGGTTCTAGAGTATAATGCGCATTTTTTCTAAATTTTTGACTCCAGAGGAGATTATAATAGTCTGAGATAGGTACATAATAAGAGATACTTCAATTTCAAATAAATTTCGACAAAGACAATTGCTTCGTCTTATCATAAAAAATAGAATTGACACTCTGTTCAAAGATTTCAAGTCGTTTTTCAAAATAATCCCCAAGGTTATATTCTTTAACTAAATTCTTCGCTGTTTCAAGATATTTTATTATTGTCCCTTTTGAAACCGTCAGAACGATTTTTCCATCACATTCCAAACACATACCCTTAAGTGGAACTCTTCTGTATTTTTTGTTGCAATCAATACATCGAAAGGTTTGTCTTCCAAATTTAGTCAAGTTTCCGACCAGATCAGACATGAACTGTTTTGTCAAAATTCTTTTTGCGACATCTTGCACATCCACACATCTGATTTTACTTGCGAGTTTTAGTTGATGATCAACTTTTTCTGACATTGTTTCTAACTTGCTATACATAGATTGTTGCGGGCCGATACTAATGTCAGAAGTTGGGTGAGAGAAGCCTATATTGGAATATTGAGCAGGAGTGCCAAGTCTATGTTCGATTATGTCTATCATGTCAACGATTTCTTTCGGGTCAACGAATTCAAGTGTTTTTCGATAAAATTCCCATGGCATTTTTCTAATTGCGTCCATATTGTGGACTTCGTCATCTACCTCATTGGGATCTAAAAAAGAGTTTATCACTAATGGAGCATCCATTTTCCCGCCTGTCTTACTAGGCAAATATTCCATAGAGAAATTAAGTAAAGCATCTAATAAAAGGATGACTGAGTCTTCGTCTCCGTCGCACTGCCCTAAGGAAACAATGCCACCATTATTGGCAACTATATTCAAATTGTGTTTTAGTTGTGGAGATGAGGTAAAATTTGTTTCAGAAGATTTTGTGATATCTACTTCTAAGCAATACGTTAAGTTGGGATCATGAACTTGCTCAATCTTCACAATTTTATCCAGGATTAAATCATCAGCAAATTGAATAACTTTCTGCTTATCTGGAGTCATCAAGGTCTTAAAGGCATTCAAATTTGAACTTTTATTTTTCTTCATCAGTTTAAGTGAGTTAATATGGGGTTTGATATCGTAACCATTGATATCGACATGGTAAAGACTGCTCTCTTTAGGTTCTACTCCTAATTCATTGTATCTTTCTGAAACAGTTCCACCGTATCTTTTTCCGATGGTTTTTGAATGACGGGTAAAAATCTGCAATGATGAAAGAAGTATGCTGTAATCCTTCGCCAAGAGCTTGTTGGCTGTGCAAATCGATAATTCCTTTCCTATGGTGACTACCGATCCATCTCCATCAATAATTGCAGACAAAAACTCGTACTTCATCTTCGAAGGTAGAGTATAAATGAAACTAGGAATTCTTTTTTCGTAAGCATTGCATCCTATTTTCCAAGCGTAGGCTAATAGGTAGGCGTGGATGCGGCTAGTGTGGCAGAGTTGTTGAGTATCTTTCTTAAAGTAAGGTTCTTTTTTGAAAAGCTTTAGGATTAATTGTCTTACATGTTCTCTTAGTTTTGGATCAGGTAGGCTGAAGTTTATTTGGTAGCCGGGGGGCATATCTTTGATATAACCTTCTGCAATGTAGTAGCCAAGAAGCCTCATGAGGTCAGTATTGAAGGGGAGGTAGGGATCGACAGTACTGTCATCTTTTGCCATGCTGAGTTTTGCAATATGCGGAATTTCGTTCCATTCGAGGACTTTTTCTTGGATGAGGACCTCAAGATGGCTAAGAGGAATAGAGTTTTTCCAGTCATGTTCGAATATCGCGTGCTGTTTGAAAGGTTCCTTTGGCATTTTCGGAATGAGGGCTTGAGCTGCAATACGTGATGCAACTTTTGGGGAAAGGTAAGGGTTGTTGGTGAGGTTTTTAGCGTGGGTTTGAAGTTTTTGCTCTATCCATTTTTTAGCGTTTCGGAGGCGGAGGTGGTGTCGGAACTTGGTGAATTTTTTATCTTGAGGAAGTTTTTCGGAGAACTCTTGGAGAATGTTGATTTCTTTGGGTGGCTGTCTTTCTGGAAGGGAGAGTTTGTGGGGGACAGGAATTAAGTCACCTAACAGGAGTAGCCTTGCAGGTTTAATGGTGTACTTTTCAGTTATTGGATCGTAGATGAGCATGCGGTGGTTGGGAGTGACTGCGAGCTCTCTACCAGTGCGGGTAGTGAGTTGGATCCATATTGAGCTTTGGCCTTTTACCCATTTGTTAATAGGTTGAAAAACGAGTTGATTTGTTTCAGGATCAAGACTGATAACACGCAAGTGTGGATAGGGGTTATCTATAGTTTGGGTGCCAAAGTCATCAACAATTTCTTTGGTTGTGGCCAATTTAAATGCGTTATCAACAAATTGGCCGATAGATGTGGTGATAAGTTCTTGTTTTTTTGTGTCCCATATGGGAAGTTCGGAGGAGAAATGAAGGCAGTTTCGCCTCTTCGCAGCATGGAAGTATGGGTGTGCGAACCCCACATACGCATCAGTAAAACCTATAATTCGACCTGTTATTCCCGCTGAGGTATGTGGAGAAAGTCCTATTACTAGGTGTCCTACGAGATCTTCTTTTATCTCTGCCTGATAATATGGCGGCAGATCATATATCTTTTCAAGTTCCCCATCCACAAATTTCGCAACTTTCAAAAGATAGTCAGCACAAGCATTAGAAATCACTATGTCTTGAACTTTAAGTTCAAGTATTTGATTTTCATTTTCTAAGGGAGCTCCCTCAATATCATACTCGTAGCCTAGTTGTTTCAATTTTTTAATGCTAGTACCGATCTCTTTTGGTGTGAAATGAGTTAGAGGTGTGTCAGTTGCGTCAAATCTTGCGGTCCCATCCCTATATACATATACATCGTTTTTTGCTCGAAGTATCCCTTTCTCAAGGAGTTCAGGAATCTTTTTTGCATTTGTTAACCCTTTAACTCCCTTGATTTTGTGAGTTGGCGTATCTCCTATTTTTCTCAATGCTTTTTCAAAGATTCTCTTGATTGCAATGTCTTGTTTCACGAAATATCTTGTTTCTCCGCCACAAGCAGGGCAAATATCCTGTGTTACAACAGTATTACATCTTCCACAAAGCTTTGAAGGAACGGTTTTTTCCCCACATTCAGGGCAGAAATTCAAAAAAGTAGTTGTCTGGCAATTAGAACAATTTTTTCTTATTAGCTCAACATTGATCATATTTTTGCTAGCGGCTTCGATGATATTTCTCGATTTGCCTCCTTCATTCCCTACAGGAAACAAAACATGGACAGGAGGAGACATTTTCCTTTCTTTAGCTTTTTCAGGTCTTCCCATTCGAGCTCCAATGTATATGGGGGCTTTTGCTAAGATTTTAAGGCCAGAAAGTTCACTTACTATGTCTAAAACATCTTTAGACATGTTTATTTCAATATCTTTTTCTTTTAAAGCAAGGCATAACGATAATATATGTGCATGTTCTTGAATGATGATTTTCTTGTCTATGACGGAATGAGGAATGCATAATCTCTCTAATATTCTCTTAACATCCTGATGAATCTCTCTGGACATTATTTTAGTAACTATTCCCTCTTCATCAATTATTTCACCAGTCAAAAGATGCGTTCTTAAAATTTTTAGTTCATCAGGCGATATATCATGCCAGAAATAAGTATAATCAGGATGTAAGGGAATGTTCAATAAATTAGATAAATATACGCTTTCAATTTCAGAAGGATGATTTTGAAACGGATTCTCTATAAACGATCTTATTTTTTCAAAAGTAAGGTTCGATTCTGATAATTTCTCCATGAAACCATCTTTAATTTGTTTTCTAAGAGAAATTTCAAGGTCTTTAGCCCACCATTCCTCACAATAGCCAGCTGGGAGCATTGGATGATTATTTTCCAAGAATTCTCCAAAAGAGATCAACAAATCTCCAAGAAATAATATTTCATCTATTTCACTGAAAATTCTTTTGGCTTCATCGATATTTTTGATTCTTAAAACACTACCATCTTTTAATTTCACGACTGGTCCTTCAATACAGTCTACTGGCAGGACTACCGAACCTTTTCCTGGTCGCTCAGTTCTCATGTGAGTTCCTGGAGCAAGAAAGCTATCTAAAACCACCATGGTTGCTGGATGTATTCCAACAGCTGCTAATCCGGTATTTCGTGATCTACCATAACGAATTCTGAATCCTCCTGAAGCTGGCAGTGCAAAAACTGGTCTTCCAGCTATTACATCGTCCAAATAACGAATATCTGGCGCTGTTTTTATTTTAACGCCTTCTTCTTCTACACGGTCTTCCAATTTAAGTTCAGATAGCCATTCCCAGCCTTCAATGCTAATTTTTGCAATAATTTTTGCTAACTTGTGCGATCTTCCGATTAGACCATCATTTAAAACGAGAACTGCTCCTCCTCTGAGCCGGTTTGTTTTAACTCTTTCTAGATCTCTAAAACCAGATACCTCATCTTTTTCCGTTGGTTCACCTGTGACTTCTACAAAAAGATTTCTTGCGGCTCTTCGAATTTCTTCAGAAGTAGTTGAAATTTGTGTGTGAACAGCTCTCTCATACAGTTTTACTTCTTCAACATAGCGTTCTACTTCTTCGTCGGTTGGTTTATATCTATCAAGATGTAATAATCTTCTTACCCAATCACCGACAAGAACCGTTAATGCTGCTTCAGTTCCACCAGCTGCTCTGATTGGTCCAGAGAAGTAGATTGCTAAGTATTCTGAATTGTCAAAATTCTTTCTAATTTTTATTTTCGAAATTCCTTCGATGGGAGCTGCTGTAACGCCTTCAGTCAAAACCGCGAGAGCAGTTCTAACCGATTGATCTGCTATTTCTTCATCACTTATTTTTTCTTTAGAAAATTTTCCATAAACGATTTCTTCGGCAATTTTAAAAGCCATTTCTTCTCTGTTCATTATTTTGGTTAATTCTCGGATCCTTTTTGCAACACCTCTTGGTCCGACGATTGATTCAACTCTTGCGGCAATATCATGGGCAATTTTAACCTCTGGTCCTTCATAAGGATCAATTCCAACGCTACGGGCTTTTTTTGCTATTTCGTAAAGTCTGTTAATTTCTTTTTCAATATTTTCGAAATATTGGTTCTCAATTCCCATATTTTCTTTCCTCTGGAAGTATATCCTTTCACCTACGAATTTTCAACCTAAAAGGAATATTACGACTGTTAAAACTAAGCCGATAAAAATTGGGTTAACTAAGTTGTCAGAAATCGGAAGCTCAATAGAATCAGTGAGAGCAAAAGCTAGTCCTGCAAAAATTGCATAAGTTAATGCATGAATTATATCACAAATCAAGTCCATACAGATCGTTCCCACTAAAGAAGACATGATAAATCCGGCAATTGCCCCTTCGACACTTTTATCGGGCGCCATTGGAAGTTTATGTTTTCCAAAGGAAACGCCCACAATAGCTGCTGCAGCATCACCGAATGCAGATACTGTTACCGCTGTAATTGCTACTATTGGAGCAAAGAAAAAAACTGCAGCAAATCCTCCAATCGCAAAATAGACGCCACCACTTATAGAATTAATTTCAGCCGGTCTAGCTACAACATCTTCTATAATTTTGAAGGGGTAAATATAACGACCTTTAATCCTAGTTATATCAATGATTAAGAACACAATAATTGCCCATGAGATCCAAAAAAGTGCTGTAGCTCTATCAAAGAAAACTAGGATGAATACAACTCCGCCAGACATCAGATGAAAAATTTTTCTTACAGCCTCCCGAAATACCTTGTTCGTTTTCAGCCATCGAAGCTTTTGTATTGTATTGCCCATTTTTATCCCTTTATATGCTCAAAAGCTTTAATAACACATCTGATTGAGGCATCCCATCAGTTTATCTGTTACCTCATGTAATACTTTATTTTAGAATAATTAGCTTGAAGTAACGGGTAGTTGGATTACAGAATCAATAATCGTCAAAGATTAACCAACTGGATGGTTTCATATTGTAACAAACATCAAGTTCACACAAAGTTATCGAATGAGTGGTTTTACAGAAAGTTTAGAAATTTTTGTCAAAATACCATTGTAAATTGAAGCAACAAATCTTGTAATAAATTTCCTTAGTCGGTTATATCTTTTGCTTCTTTTTAAAAAATTCAATGCTACCAAAAGATATCTACATATATGATGACATTACTAAGAATGAAAGAAGCATCGGAGTATTCGGGTCTCCCCATGTCTTACTGTGAAGATATGGTAAGTTATCGTGACTAGGAAGTCAAATGTGATATAAAACGATAAATTTATTTTGATACCCATTAGTTGTTTTCTTGCCTTTGCTTTGTGAAGGGAGGGTTGAACAATTCGGAAAATTCGTTCTTTGTTTCTAATGTTTCTAATCACTACATTTCTACTTCTAAGTTTTCAAAATTTAGTTACTGCTGAATACATCCCTAAAGAAAAAACAATAGTCCTCTATGACGACGGTCACAGAGAATATTTAAATACAACTCGATTTTTTACTCAGGCTATCAATGATTTAAATAATTCTGATGAATTTCTCTTCTATTCTCTTGATGAAGGATGGATTGACGAAAAAACGTTGGAAGGTGCAGATATTCTAATTTTAAATAACCCAAAAGATATGGAAGCTGAGGAAATCTCCTCTATATTTGAATTTGTCAAAAAAGGGGGAAATCTCCTCTTAATGAATGATCCGACTACAGCCAACTACAGGCATGCCAACTCATATCACCTTAACCGGATAATTCTCAAACTGGAAAAAGGGCAAATACTACCGATGTTTCAAAGTCGTGGAAATGTGATTAAAGATGGTTTACATAATCTGAAGGATAATATTACCGAAATTGTCCTCACCTCTGAAATGCCTGAAGCCTTTCAAACCCATCCAATCACAGACAATATTTCTAGACTTCTTGTATTTTCTGCCTGTCTTGACGTTGAACCTGAAACCACTATTATCGGCCAGTGTACAAATACATCCTATGCAGAAGATACCACCGGAGATAAATTATGTGAGACCAGCCCTCCATGGCTCGTCGCTTTTACTCTCAATTCCAGTAGAATTATACTCTCTGGTTCATCGATTATGTTTAGCGATTTCAAAGTTCCTGAATTGAACACGACATTTTATACCACGTGGGATAACGCGAAATTATGGAGAAATATGATGTTATGGCTTTCAGGCAAACAAACAAATGTTGCGATCAAGATAATTCCTCTTTCCGGTTTTTATCCAATTTATCTCGGAATATTAGGTGGTATTCTCATTGTTTCGGGAATGGGATTCTATTTTCTTTTCAGGGGAAGAGAACCTATCCCAATTTCAGAAATCATTCAGATAGTGAGAAAGAAGAAAAAAGTAGAAAAGATTGAAGAAGAAATAAAAGAGATAGAGAAGGTTGAAGAAAAAATAAAGGAGGAGAAATTGGAAAAGGAAGAAAAAATTGAAGAAGAACGGAAGCCTCCACCCAAAAAGGTAAAAGTAAGGAAAAGATCAGAGAGAAGAAGAAGAGGAAGGAGAAGGAAATAGCTCAAATTGTGTAAATAAGTAGCGACAATCTAGGGAATGTTCAAGTTCCCAATAAGCCAAAAAATTACCATCAAAATTTCCTTTTCCTTCTTCTTCTATGGTTTCTGAAGGATTTCTGTTGGATTACCATGAAAATTTCAGATTAAAATTGAGAAAAGCAATCTTTCATCAAGTAAGAAAAATTATAAATTCGGAACTTTATTCCCATTTAAGCCAAAGGGAAAAATGTAATCCTTGCAATTCAAAATAAACGTCATTGAGGCTAATCGAAAGTTGAATGCTAACACTGGAGAAGTAAAATACTGTTGCATTATCCCTGCTTACAATGAAGAAAGAACTATTAAAGAAGTTATATCTGGAGCAGGGGAACATGTTGATTTGGTTATTGTAGTCGATGATGGTAGTGAAGACGAGACTTACTCCTGTGCATTTGAAACAGATGTAATAATTTGTGTACACGAAAAAAACAAAGGAAAAGGAGCAGCTTTGCGTACAGGTTTCAAAAAGGCACTAGAAACAAATACAAAAGCAATGTTGGTTATTGATGCAGATATGCAACATGATCCTTGCGAGATACCAAAGTTTCTAGAACTTCTGAAAAATGATGCGGACGTAGATATTATTGTTGGTTCTCGGTTCCTTGAGGGAAACATTCAGATTATGCCAAAACACCGAAGACTGAGCAATTTTCTGACAACATACATTTTAAGGCGTTTCTTTGATGTTTCAGTCACGGACTCACAATCTGGATTCAGAGCATATCGAAGACGAGCTATTGAAAGGATAATAAATTTCTCGGACAATAGATATGCCGCTGAAACTGAGATGCTGATTGATGCTAAAAAGAATAATTTAAGAATACGTGAAGTACCTATAAAAGTAATCTATGGCGATGAAAAATCAAAAATGCGGCCAATTCAAGACACTTTCCGTTGGATTTGGGTAGTTTTAAAGAAGTTTTTTTCAAACTTGAGAGATAAGACAAAGAGAAGCGAATAGCATCGTTTCTTCGGAATAAAGGATTTTTTGTTTCCTTAGATATAACACCATATATATAAGAGAGACATCCTCACACACGAGCAGGGATAAAAAATAACATCTTAAGTCTTAGTGGAGGGCTCCGAATTGCATTACTAGGATATTCATCCCTGGCAATAAGATCTGAGAAAGGTAGGATGGAAAAAATATGGTTAGAACTATCACCAAGGAAGAATTAAAAGAAAAAATGGACAGTGGAGAAAAATTCGTGCTGGTTGATGTCAGGGACACACCAGATTATGAAAAAGAACACATTATCGGTTCAGTTACCTCTTGATTTCAGAAATGGAAAATAAAGTAAAATCGATCTTAAAGAAAGATGACCAGATAATCACATATTCGGAAGATTTTAATTACCCAGCCAGCACCATCGCCGCAGAGAAGTTAATCAATTACGGGTTTATAAACGTTCTTGTTTACAAGGACGGCTGGAAGGACTTGAAAGACGCGAAATACCCCGTGGAAAAAAAGTGAAATCACACCTCTGTTGGATTCAACTTAACCTACTTATATGCGTTCCAGTTAGTTTTAAACCTAAGGGCTGTATTAGCTGTAACGACAAATACACCTTTTCTTCGCTTATTATCACTTCTCTCTCTTCATAGCGGTCTGCTCAAAAGACTGGAGACGTATTTTCCCACCAAGGGCGAGAGGTTATCGAAAAAATGGAGGGATGCAACCCTATCCACGACTGAAGGTGCCACCGATCATGTGTGGACCCTTCACGATCTACTGACGTATCCCTCCCGCCCGAGCTCCCCATTCAATGCCATTGAGGAACACTAAGCAACAAAAAACTATTGTAACAAATAGGTCATAATTGCGACAAAAATTACCTTTTTTTTACGAACACATTTTTATATGTGAAGACATAACCCTAGGGAAGACTCAAAATTTGTTCTTTTATTTCTTTATCTCAAAATTTAAACATAAAGGTGTAAAAAAGTTGTCAGGTGAATTACCACTTGCACCGTTAGATAGATTGATCAGAAAA